>JAGXAA010000073.1 GCA_018971765.1 Patescibacteria group bacterium | reverse complement strand
CTTTGGGATGACGGGGACGCGGTGGATGTCATCCTTCTCACTACGCACCCTCTTCACCCCGGAATTCTCGTGAGAGCTCGGGCGGTGGCGCTTATGAATATGATTGACGACGGCGACAATGACGACAAAATAATCGCTGTTCCCGTTGACGATCCGCGCTGGAATGACGTCAAGGATTTGTCCGACATCAACAAGCACACAATCAAAGAGATGGAACATTTTTACTCGACATATAAAAAAGTGCAAGGCAAAGAAGTCAAGGTAAGCGGTTTCAAAGGGCGGGAAGAAGCCGAAAAGGCTTTCTCTCGCGGCGTCAAGCTCTACGAAGAAAAGTTTTCTAAAATTTCCAATAAAAGTCCTAAATAGGATCGGAAATTTGAATGTCGGAGGATGTTTGAATTTTCTATTGCGTTGAATAATTATTCGTATATAATAATTTTATTGAAAGTTTTTTAAAAAGTCAGCCGTGCCGGCCGTTTTAATAAATTAATTCCGCATCGGCTTGTCGCGAGGAGTTTCATTTTATAAAGCGAATTTAATCGTCTAAACATATGAAAAAAATAATAAAAAGCGGAAATGTTGGAATACTCGTTATCTTCGCGTTTATCTTAATGTTTTCGGGCTTAATAAATTTCGCTTCGGCTTATAACGCTTATTCCACTGAAGATTCATCGGTTGGAGGATTGTTTGATAAGGATCATAGATTTGATCAAGATCATAAAAAAGGAAAAGGGAGAGAAGAAACGGAGAAAACGATTGGTCGGAAAGAAGACGGCAATGAAAACAAGACATTAAAGATGAAAGAAAATAAGGGTCGTCTTGAAAGCAAATTTGAAAAGAAAAAATCAAGACTCGCGACCTCGACTTTTGAGTATGAAATCTCAAAAGCTTCAACTTCGGCATTCATAAGAAGAGAAAAAGGGTCGGAAAAAATCAAGGAACAAAATGAAAATATTCTTAAACATTTTGAAAAAAACATAAACAGGTTGGAAGATTTTTACCGAAAGATTTTGAAAAAGGCGGGCAAATTTGAAAAGAAAGGGGTTAATGTTTCTGAAGCAAGGGCGCTTCTTGACATTGCCAAATCAAAAATTGAAATCGCCAAATCAGATGTAAGCAGTTTGGGGAAAGTCGTGAGCGACGGCATTATCGGTCAAAATGAAAAGGATTATTTCGCGTTAATAAAAAATCTTTCTGTTAAGGCGATGGGTTCGATAAAAGACGCGCGGGAAGCGCTTTCCAAAGCGGTCAGTTCGCTGAAGCCCGGGTTAAACAAGAACTCTTCGTCATCAGCATCTTCCGTTTCGTCCAGAGCGGCGGCAAACGCCAGTTCATCCGTCATATCAAGCTCGGCAAGTTCATCTTCGTCAAACCTATAAGACATTAGAATAATTAGCGGTTAAAAAATAAAACATTATGGAAAACAACGCAAACGATTTTTCCAAAAAGCCAAATCGGCAAAAAGAGATAGGTCCTGTGGCGGGTTCGATAATAGTAATCCTTGTGGTGCTTGCCGGCGGGGTGTATTTCTGGGGAAACAAAATTGTTAAAAACAATCAAGCCGCGGAGGTGGAAAATCAGGCAAAGAGCGATTCTTTCGGCGTTAGATCAAGCGAAAGCGACATTACCGCGAGTGAAATGGACAATCAAGATAAAAGCTTGGACAATTTGGATCAGGAAATTCAAAAACTGTAATTTACGAAATTAAATTTTCGCCCACTCAATCGGCGTTTGGCCGGTTTTGAGACAATATTCATTGGTTTTAGAGAAATGCCTGCAACCGAAGAAGCCGGAATTGGCGGAGTAAGGGGAGGGGTGAGGAGCTTTTAGGATGAGGTGCTTGTCGGCGTCTATTAAACTTTCTTTTTCTTGGGCGAATTTGCCCCAAAGCAAGAAAACTAGATGTTCTCTTTTATCGGAAAGCGCTTTGATGGCGGCATTGGTCAATTTTTCCCAACCCAAAGCGCGATGAGAAGCTGGGGAATTGGCGCGGACAGTGAGAATAGCATTAAGAAGCAGAACGCCTTGCTTGGCCCAGTCTTCCAGATTGCCGTTTATCTTGGAAATTTTTACGCCAAAATCGCTTTCTATTTCTTTAAATATATTCACCAAAGACGGAGGAGGATTAACACCGTTGGGCACAGAAAAAGAAAGCCCGTGCGCCTGTCCTTTTCCGTGATAGGGGTCCTGGCCAAGAATAACAACTTTGACTTTATCAAACGGGGTAAGATTGAAAGCGCTGAAAATTTGTTTGGCTGGCGGGTAAAGAACGATGCCGGATTTCATTTCTTCCACCAGTTTCCTTTTCAATTCCTTCATATACTCCGCGTCGAATTCTTCCGCCAAAGCATTTTTCCAGCCTTCTTCCAGTTGGGGGTTGAGAGTTTCTGTGGTCATAGACATAGGTTAACATAAAACTTGGCGACAAAAAAATATCGCACCAACTCATCTAAAATACGCCTTAAACTAGGCATATTTTATATTTTTGCTTTGTTTTATGTCAAAAAACTTTACAAAATAGTTTGATTATGCTTAACTACTCCAAGAGTATCCAGATGCTAGAATCCAGATGGGGGGATAGTTTTTGACAAAATTAACCCGTAGATGAAAGGAGAGATTAAAATGAAAGAACTTATTAAAATTATTGAAACAGCGTTTAAGAAAATGGTTTCAAATCCCATTTTTTGGTTAGCTACGATGATGCCGTTGATATGCTCAGTAATTCTGGCGATAGTTGAAATATTAGAGACTCTTGCTTTAATACCAAAAGGAAGGGAAATCGGAATTCAATATGCCCTTGTTGGGGTTGTTTTTTCGGTTTTCTTTTTCTTTACATTTTTGTTAACAGAGATGGTTCGACACATTCGACACGGTACAGTCAATGACTAATTGCAACCGTTCATTCCGTTCTGAATAATAATGATATATGTAAGGAAAAGTAGCGGACTCTTTGTTGATTTAGAGCTTCCAATACACGAAAAAGAAAAAGGCATATTGCAACGAAAAAGTTCTAAAAGGAGTCGGAGATCTATTAAAAACTCCAAGTCGGATAGGTAAAACTATCCGGCTTTTTTTATTTCCTCCCTTTCCCGTGAAAATTTTTATGCACCTCGCGCAATTGTTTGTCTGTGACATGGGTGTAGATTTGAGTGGTGGTGATGTTGGAGTGGCCGAGAAGGGCTTGGACGGAGCGCAGATCGGCACCATTTGAGAGCAGGTCGGTGGCGAAAGAGTGGCGAATG
>JAGXAA010000014.1 GCA_018971765.1 Patescibacteria group bacterium | reverse complement strand
CACCGGCAAAATAACTCCGATGTCGGGAATAATTTTTTGAGAATAATTTTCTTCAAGAATTTTCGCCGTTTTATCGCTCTTAATGGCTAACTTTTGATAATTCTTCCCGACAAAAGTCTCATAGGCGTAAAGTAAGGCAATAATAGCAACTAGAGAAATAAGAAGAATTTCCGTTTGCGTTAATTTTGTTTTTTTCATAATGTTTATGCTTCATTATAGATCATTCATAGCGGATTTCAATTTTATCTTTGTTATTCACTTGATAATTTTGGAACTCCGTATTCTCTTTGCCGTTCACGAACATCTTAACTCTTCCCTCCTTCCCGTTGCAGAATTCAAAGATGCAATTTTCATCAAACTTCTTTCCCCATGTCGCAAAGAAGGCCGATAGGCGCACCTCCTCCTTTTTAACAGGTCCTTGCATTACTTCCCAATGGAGCGTTCCGGAAGCGTCGTGCGTATGCATATCGGTCATTGACATCATCGGATCATAGAACGGGTAGTCTGCGTATTGTTTGCCAATGCCGATATTTGCGGGAATTGTGATTGCCTCGCCCTTGATAATGACTTTCAATTCCGGATGCCAGTGAATTCCTTTGCGGGAAACAATTTCGCTTTTTGAAGCATTGCCAAGATTAAGATTTGTCTCTTTTATCATCAATCGATCTTTTTCGCTGTTATTTTTTGATACGAACAGCCCCTCGCCGTAAAACAAACTCACTCCGTTCGGCGTCTTGCCTACTTTTATTCTAGCGACTTCTTTTCCCGTATCAGCATCAATCACGGACAGGTCATCGCTTAAGAGATTTGTCACATAGGCAAATTTTCCGTCTTGGGAAACCACCACTCCGTGCGGAGCGTTTCCTCCCTTGATAGTCTCCGCCACTTTCATCTCCTGCAAGTCTATCTTGTAGATCGAATTGCCGGCGGGCTGATTGAAATAATATCCTTGATCGGCGACATAAACAAAACGGGAGTCGGGAGTCGGATAAATTTGCACCGGTCCTTTCGCTTCTTTCGGCAGGTCAACATAAGCCAATTTGCCGGAGGCGATTTCGTAGACTGCTAGACTTTTCGCATCGTAAATCGAAGCCAAAGCGTATTTTCCGTCCGGTGTCACACCCGTCTGCACCGCCGCCCCTTTGAGCGGAACATAAGACAGGTTCATTTTCCCTATATCAAGAATTCCCAAACTCTTACCTCCAAGCATTGCGATATAAGCCGTCTTGCCGTCGGGAGAAATTCGGAGTCCGTGCGGCTCCCCGCCTTTTTCAGTATTTATTTCTTTTTCAATTTCGTAAGTTTTGGCGTTGATCTTGTAAATTATTCCTTTCGCTTGCGAAGCGACTATGGCGTAATTGAAATCCGGAGTCAAAACGACATGGGAAAGATGCAAATCCGATCCTATTTCAATCCTTTTGATTATTTTATCCGTGAGAGGGTCGATGACAATAACTTCGTCATTGACTTTCATTCCGGCTTTCTCGCCGCGCCCCTCATCGGCTTGAGCTCTCGGCACAAATCGAAAAGACATTTTCATAGCTTTGTCATTAGCATTCGCCGTCACCCAGACAGTTTTATTATCCGGCGCGACTTGGACATTGTGAGGCATAAAGCCGATTTTCATTCCGTTGATTTCGTCCGAAAGGTCGATCTTTTTTATGACGGTTTTGTCTTTAACGCTGATAACCGCTATTTCACCCGCTCCCTCCACCGCCACATAAATTTTGTCTTGGATTTTTGTCCCCGAATTTTTTGCCGCTTCTTTGCTCTTGTCGGACGGCAGGAAAATCAATCCCGCCAAAACCGTAAGGACGAATATCGCCGCAATAATTTTTGTTTTCATTTTATTTTAAGATTAGATTAGTGAATTAACAAACAAATAAAAAACCGTGTTAGTTAAAAAACGGTTTTGTACGGCAAAAGAATTTTGACCACCAGTATGCGAGTCAGATTCTTTTGCCGTTATCTTGCAGAGGGACTATTTTCTAATAATGAGAGCCATCGAATGAAATTGCCGCGGCTTGAAATCAGAGAGTCAATAATTTCAGAAAATCTTTTCTTGAGATAGAAAATCTGGCTTTTCAAAACGAGCCGATTATCAATTTCTATAAAAATAAAAGCCAGAACAAATGCCAAAGCGATAACGGCAGAAATTGCCGCGAACGAACTTATGAACGCGTTCCCAAAAAACTGATAAGCTTGAATGTGATAAAAAGCGTAGGAAAAAGAATCATTTCCGTCCGGGCAAATAATATTGCCGACGACAAAAGAAGCCAGGCAATCAGAGCCGGAGTGTCCCGACATCTGATGAGTCATTCCGATGAGGCCAAATAGCGCCATCCCCATAAACCCCATCAATAAAATCGTCGCAAGAAATTTCATTTTCTTAAATTATATTCCGTATTCCCCAGCGAGTCCACATAGAATAAGTTCTCGCATAATTTATGAATGCTGAAATTCTTTAATTGCGTCAAATTATAGCCGTCGGCGGCTAGCTCCAAAACTAATGTCTTATGTGAGTGCAACCGGCGGCTATAATTTGAAACAATCGTGAATTGCGAAACGCAAAATTTAAGTCCTCGGGTCGCAAAAACCCTTTGTCTTTCAAGGTGTTTTTGCTCAACCAGACCGTAAATTTTTCCGTTTCGTAATTCAAACATAATTCAAAGAAACAATTAATGCGATTTTTGCATTATATACCAAACGCCCATAAACGCAAAACCCCGCCAAAGCGGAGTCTTACGCAGACATTCGTTCGTCGAGCTAAACATTTGCTCGCACTCACACTGGTATGCTAGCAAATTCCCCAAATATAGTCAAGGATTTCTTCCCGCTCTTATTTCTTTTACGTAAAATTCGCCTTGCTGTTTGAATTTAGGATTGATTTCAATGATTTTTTGAATTTCCGCGACGGCAATTTCTCTCTGTCCGTTTCCAAGATACGCGGCGGCAAGAGAAAAATGATTTTGGATATTATTCGGGTCGCCCTTCACTTTCGCCTGAAAAATCGGAATTATTTTTTCGTATTGTTTGGTAGCCGCGTAAGCCGAAATTATTCTGTCGTCGGCGAATGCCGTGTCTTGAATCGGCGCCAAAAGCTCGTCCGCAAGCTTATTGTCTTTGGCGTAAATGGCGGTTATGGCGTAAACAATTCGGCTCGGATTGGAACTCGTTTCCAATTCAAAAGTTTCTTTGGCCGTCTTCAAAGCTTCGGCCGCCTTTCCGCTGTTTATCAAATTGCCTATAAGCTCGAATCTTATCGTCTGTTTGTTGGGAGACAATTCACTCGCCCTTTGAAGGCCTTTCAGACCTTCGTCATATTGCTTGAAAGCGGTGAGCATTGATCCGGTAAATAAATGATACCTCGCGTCATCGGGCGTTTTAGCCAGCTGTTTTTTCATTTCGGAAACAGTGAGGTCAAAAAAAGCTTGTTTGATTTGAGGGCTGGCGTCGCTTGTCGCTATTTTCATCACGGTTTGGACAAGCTGTTCTCTTATTTCAGAATCTCCGAATGAACCGTAAGCCAAAGCTTTTTTAAAAGACTCGAGATTCTTCGTTACCCCATCGTAGGGAGTCATCGCTTCAATAAGAGCAAGGGAAGCCGAATAAGCTTTGTAATTGAAGAAATAAATTGAAAATAAAGCAAGGACAAGAGTGGCGGGAACGATAATCCAACCGGCGACTAATGAATTTATCTGAATTTCTTTTTTCACCGGCAAATTAGCCGATTGAGAAATCTTTCTTGAATGCCCGTAAGCGATAACGGAGAAAAATAACACATAACTTGTGATATTGTCGAACACGAAAAGATTTTGGAAAAAATATCCAAACAGCATTCCTGTAAAAACGCTTTTCTCGGCCGCCGAAAGACCCCATCCTTCTTTCTTCCAAAGCAAATAGATCGCGGCAAAAAATATTGAAAGATAAGACAGAACGCCCAAGGAGCCGCCAGCTATGAGCCAATCAAAAAAGACATTGTGCGTCCGGTCAAACCACTGCTCTTGGTCAAACATTTTAGGATTGTAATATTTGTTGAAGACATAATTGAAATTCTCCTGACCCCAGCCGAGTATCGGTCTTTCTTTGAAACCTTGATACGCCATATTCCAAATCATAAATCGCGATCTGGTGGTTTGCTCGCCCGCCGATATGGCGGAGAAACGGGAGAGGACATTGCTGTTTCTGACAAAATCACTGTCGCGGAACACTATGAAAAATCCGATGATTGCGATAATCGCCGCCAACGCGATAATCGCCGCCTTTTTAGCGCTTTTCTTTTCTTTTTCAAAAATAATCACAAGAATTGATCCTATGAAAATTCCTCCAATAAGACCGAGAACGGGACCGCGACTTGCGGTGTAATAAAGCATAACGGCTTGCAAAACGATAATCGCCCCGTAGATATAATTTACATAATCCTTGAAAAAACCTCTCGCGCCCCGCCTATCATAATATCTTCCGGTTAAGAAAAAGGCCGTCAAGAAAATATGGAAGAGCATATAGACCGCCAAATAAGTGGCATTGCCGAGCGTGCCATCCACCCTGACTCCGCCTTGATTGATTGCAATCGCTCCGGAAAGCTGAAACAAACCATAGACGCCTAAAATCACGCTTGCCGCGATTGAAGTATGGAAAAATCTTGACCATAATTTTTCCGTCTTCAGAATCGAAGAAGCGACGAAGAAAAGTCCCAAGAGGTGGAGCAGCGTGACCAAACCCTCCATTCTCTCATAATTGCTCCAGAAACTTTTATAAGGATAAACGCCGAAACCGTCGGCAAGAGCGATGACGGCGACAAATACCAAGACTGACCAGCTTATCATTGAAAATTTCGGCCTGTATTTGCCGTCCCGAACAGCCAGTATCGCCCAGAGGCCTGTGATAATTTCAACTAAAAATCTGAATGCGAAATTTTTTCCGGTGATAAACGGAAAATACATTGAACTGGAAACGATAAGAGGAATGAAAGGCACCAGAAACAATCCCCCGTAAATAAGATATTTGAGAATGCTGTTGTTTTTCATAATTAGCTTATAATATATCTTTTCGCCGTTTTTTGCGCAAGCTTTTTATGTCTGATACCAATTGACACCTTTTGACACTTTTGTATAATTCAAACATGAACATAGAAATAAAAGCCGATTCGGTATATACTACCGCCGAGACTAAAGAGATGCTGAAAATAAGCGCCAGCACGATTAAGAGACTTCTGAAAAAAGGAGTGATAAGAGCCAACAAAATCGGCGGGCAATATAGGATTTTAGGCAAGGAAATTTTACGCTTAGTCTCGCCGGAAGTTGAAAAACGGGCTATAAAATCTTATTTGCGCTTAAAAGGAAAGGTTGCAAAAAAATTAGATAAATGGTGAAAAACAAAAAAAACAAGATGGCTCTGATAACCGGAATAACGGGACAAGACGGCTCTTACCTTGCGGAACTGTTGCTTGAAAAAGGTTATGAGGTTCACGGAATAATAAGACGCGCCAGCGCTTTCAACACTTCCCGAATCGACCATTTGTATGCCGACCCCCATATCAACGGAGTCAAATTATTTTTGCATTACGGCGACTTGTCGGACGGAAGCAACATCAACAGAATTTTGGAAAAAATAAAACCCGATGAAATTTATCATTTGGGAGCGCAAAGCCATGTCCGCGTAAGTTTTGACATTCCGGAATACACGGGGGACGTGACGGGTTTGGGAACTTTGAGAATCCTTGACGCGATAAGAGAAACGGGCATTAAGACTAAATTTTATCAAGCGTCGTCAAGCGAAATGTTTGGCAAAGCTTTGGAAATACCGATCAAAGAAACCACGCCGTTATATCCCCGCTCCCCTTACGGTTGCGCCAAAGTCTACGCTTATTGGATTGCGAAAAACTACAGAGAATCCTACGGCATATTCGCCTGCAACGGAATTTTATTCAATCACGAATCGCCGCGCCGAGGAGAGACTTTCGTCACAAGAAAGATCACGCGCGGGCTCGCGAGGATAAAGCTGGGCAAAGAAGAAATTTTATACCTCGGAAATCTTGACGCAAAAAGAGACTGGGGGTACGCCAAAGATTTTGTTTGCGGAATGTGGCTTATGCTTCAGCAAAACAAACCCGACGATTACATTCTCGCCACAAACGAAACTCACGCAATCAGGGAATTCGTCGAGGAATCGGCTGGGCATTTCGGTTTCGACATCGCGTGGAAAGGCAAAGGAGCGAAAGAGATCGGGGTAGATAAAAATTCCGGAAAAACAATCATAAGAATAGATCCCAGATATTTCAGGCCGGCGGAGGTTGACGTTCTTCTGGGCGATTATTCCAAAGCCGAAAATAATTTGGGTTGGAAACCGGAAGTGAGATTTAAGAAATTAGTCGAGATTATGTCCAAAGCGGATTATGCCGGCGAATCCGCCGCCGATAAAAAAATTTAACATGAAAAAAAATTCAAAAATTTACGTCGCGGGACATAACGGGCTGGTCGGATCCGCCCTCGTCCGCCTCTTGAAGAAAAAGGGTTATCAAAATCTGATCGCAAAGAGCAGGCGCGAGCTTGACCTGACCGACCGGCAAGCCGCAGCCGATTTCTTCAAAAAAGAAAAACCGGAATACGTGTTTCTCGCGGCGGCGAAAGTCGGCGGAATTATGGCAAATAAAACATATCCCGCGGAATTTATTTACGACAATCTGCAAATTCAAAATAATATTGTCCATCAGTCATATTTGTCCAAAGTTAAAAAACTTTTGTTTTTAGGTTCAGTCTGTATTTACCCAAAGCTCTGTCCTACCCCCGTCAAAGAAGAATATCTTTTATCAGGGCTTCTTGAACCGACCAACGAGCCTTACGCCATCGCCAAAATCGCCGGACTGAAAATGTGCCAAAGCTATAACAGCCAGTATAAAACCGATTTTATCGCGGTGATGCCAGCCAACCTTTACGGACACAATGACAATTTTGACCTGAACAATTCGCATGTCTTGCCCGCGATGATAAGAAAATTTCACGAGGCCAAAATAAACGAACAGAGAGAGATAATCCTTTGGGGTTCCGGCAAGCCGAGGCGGGAGTTTTTGTTTATCGACGATATGGCGGAGGCGTGCCTCTTCGCGATGAATGAATTTGATCCGACCGCGGAACAAAATGAAAAAGGGGAAATATTTTTTAACATAGGAGCCGGAAGCGACATTCCGATAAAGGATTTGGCCGAGTTGGTCAAAGAAACGGTTGGCTTTAAAGGAAAAATAAAATGGGACGAAACCAAACCGGACGGCGCGCCGAAAAGACTATTGGACATTTCCAAAGCGCTGAATCTCGGCTGGAAACCGAAGACCGAATTGGCGAAAGGCGTTAAGATGACTTATGATTGGTATGTAAGCAATTATTCGCAAACAATCGCATGACAAACTTAACCATCATAAGACCGAATAAAACTTTCAGTTTGAAAGATTTCAAGGAGATTTGGAAATACAAAGAACTTCTTTACTTCTTCACATGGAGAGATTTTAAAGTGAGGTACAAACAAACAGCCATAGGAGCGTCGTGGGCGATATTTCAGCCGTTCGTGACTATGATCGTTTTCAGCCTATTCTTCGGAACTTTAGCAAAAATTCCTTCGGACAATACTCCTTACCCCATTTTCATCTATGTAGGACTCCTGTTTTGGCAATTTTTCTCCAACTCTCTTTCGGATACGAGCAATTCTTTGATAGCCAATCAATCAATAATAACCAAAGTGTATTTTCCTCGGCTCATACTTCCCATGTCTGCCGTCATCACGAAATTCGCGGATTTCATAATCGCCACTTTTATTCTCGTCGGGCTTATGATTTATTATGGGTACCTGCCTAATATAAACGGACTTTTCATCATACCTTTCCTGCTTTTCATCACTTTCATGATTTCCGTGGGAGGAGGACTGATTCTCGCTTCGATCAACGTCAAATATCGCGATGTCCGTTACGTATTGCCTTTCTTTATTCAGATTCTATTATTCGTCACCCCCGTAATATACCCTGCAAGCATTGCGGGAAAATATTCATGGCTCCTCGCTTTTAACCCGATGACCGGAGTGATACAGACAGCCAGAGCTTCTCTCCTCGGGACAACTCCGATAAACTGGACGCTTCTCGGACTTTCATCCGCAGTTTGCGTGGTAATTCTCGTAATCGGCGTCGTCTATTTCAAAAAAACGGAAAAATATTTCGCGGACATAATATAGATTAAATTATGGAAACTATCATTCAGATAAAAAATTTGGGCAAGAAATATGACATTCGGCACCAGAAAGGAAGATATGTCACCCTGCGCGATGTGCTTGTTAATATTTTTAAAAATCCTTTTAGGTTCGCCAGACAAAAGGCAAAAGAAGCGATCGGCATAAGCGGCAAAGAAGAATTCTGGGCGCTTAAGAACATAAATTTGGAAATCAAAAAAGGAGAAGTGATTGGCATAATAGGAGGCAATGGAGCCGGAAAATCGACTCTTCTTAAGATCCTTTCCCGGATTACGCCGCCGACGATCGGTGAGATAAGAATAAACGGCACTGTTTCAAGCTTGCTCGAAGTCGGCACAGGTTTTCATCCCGAACTTACCGGCCGAGAAAATATATTTCTAAACGGAGCCATCTTGGGAATGACGCGGGAGGAGATGGCGAAAAAGTTTGACGCGATCGTGGAATTCGCCGGCATAGAGAAATTTCTCGACACTCAGGTCAAACACTATTCAAGCGGAATGTATGTCCGCCTCGCCTTTTCCGTCGCCGCGCACCTCGAACCGGACATATTAATCGTCGACGAAGTCCTAGCCGTCGGAGACGCCGAGTTTCAGAAAAAGTGTCTTGGAAAAATGGATGAAATAACTAAAAAAGAAGGGAGAACAATACTTTTTGTAAGCCATAATATGGCTTCGATCCAAAGCTTATGCAACAGATGCCTTTTGTTGGATGCGGGTAAAATTATAAAAGACGATACGACAATTAAGACTATAGATTTTTACCTTCACGGCTTCAGCAAAAACAAGAAAGAAGTCGTTTTGGCAGAAAAAAAGGAAATACCCGCGCAAGTGTTAAAAATAAAGACTGAAAATGAAAAAGGAGAATTGATCTCCGAAATTCAATTAGGCGAAGATGTAATCTTGTCTATTGAATATTCAGTCAATAAAAAAATAGACGGCTTTAATGTCGGAACTTTGATTTTTAAAGATGACATACCCGTGTTTTACAGTCTTGATTCAGATGAAGAAGAAAGACTGTTAACCGAAGCAAAAGACGCCGGATTTTATATCAGTAGAATAAAAATGCCAACTTCGCTACTTAAAGAAGGCGAATACGACATCCAAGTCGTGTTTGGTGGGGTAGAAGAACATTATAATCAAAATGCTTTTATAAGAACATCGATAATCAATACTTCTGATAATTTAACGAATAAGAGTTATAGAAGCGACCGCAGGGGAATTATTTACAAAAAGATAAAATGGGAAACAAAAAAAATATAGCTGATAAACCTTTATCGAGACATTTTGCAGATAACAAAAAGACATCAATAAAAATGTCGCCGATCCAAAAGGATGCGAGGGACAGAATTATAGAAAAAATAAAACATAAGACATATAATTTGATAGAAGTTAACTGCCCTATTTGCAACAGTCGCCTAAAGGCATTGATATCCGAAAAAGATGCCTACGGTCTTCCTGTGCATACGTCTATTTGCAAAGATTGCGGTTTTATCTATTCAAATCTGCGTTTTTCAGACGAAACTCTTAAAGATTACTATGTCAACGAAAATATAATATTGGACAGAGGCGTGGTTTTGCCTGAAAAATACCTATTCGATCTTGAAATAGAGAAAGGTAAAATAATTATGGAATTTTTGAAAAACCACTCACTATTAAAGAGACTGGAGAATAAATTGATCGTGGAAATAGGATGCGGCTCCGGCGGAATTTTAGCATATTTCAAAGGTCTCGGATTCAAAGTTCTGGGATGCGACATTGACAGAAAACCCGCTGAATACGGATATAAAATTGGAAATGTAGATATTATAATAGGCACCTTAGAGAATCTGAAAAAAAGATTGAGAGACGAAAAAATGCCTATAGGGCTCATAATGTATGAGCAATCCTTGGAACATATGCCCTATCCTAAAGATGAAATCATAAAAGTTAAAGAAATTATGAGTGAAAAAACAATTTTATTCGTGGGAGTGCCTGGATTTAGAGATATCGACAAGCATTACGATTCCGATATTCTTCAATATCTCCAACCGGGACATCTTCTGCATTTTGATTTGCAATCTCTATCTAAAATGATGTCTGAAATAGGACTGTCGCTTATAACAGGGAATGAAAAAATACAGGCCGTGTTTAAAAATGGCGAACATGGAAACTCAATCCAAACACACTCTTACGAAAACAATATAAAATACTTGAAAGCTCTTGAAAATAACCGGAAAATAAGATACTTAAAGAGATTGCCCAAAATGATAATCTATTTAATAGTGTATAATATAGGCCATATAGTTAAAATAAATTTAGAAAAAATAGGTTTACTAGAAACTGATGAAAACGACAAGATTTTTAAAATCATTAATAATGCAAGAAGATTTTTAGATAAAATTTTTTACCTTTAGCTTAAAATTAATTATGGCTTGTTTTATTAAATTGCCAAACCCAGAAGAGAAAGGCGTGCTAACATTCACAACGGTTGAATACGCTGATTTTATTTCAAAAAGTGGCAAATTGCGTAATTCGCTATCAAAATTAAAAGACCTGTGGGTTTTTGGGCTGCATCACAACAGTTCTCACAAAAATCATGATTTCGCGCCAGATCCTCTCTTCGATTTTCATATAGCCGGCCAAGGAGATCTTAAAAGTCCGTCGGGCATTCCTTTCTATCAAATAGAGATGGACTGCTCTAATTTCTGCCCTGACTTTTTTGAAAACAATGATCTAAACCATAAAAAATTTTGGGATGTGTTGATTATTGCCAGAAATGTCAGGTTTAAATTTTTAGATGACACTCTGAGCATCGCGAGAAAAATTTTTAACGTCAAACCGATTCGCATTCTAGCCATAGTCTCACACGAAAAACTCCACCAAAAGAATGTTGGATCGTCTGAAATAATTGAAAATTATCTAAAGATGTTCAATTGGGACGAAAGGAAGTTTTTTACATTGATGACTCCTTCAGTAGATTATCCGTTCCCTTTCGATCTGGAGACGCTTTCATTTTTCTATCATCACTCAAAAATATTTCTCCATACGGCAAGAGAAGAAAGGCATCCCAGAGTCGCTGCTTACGCTTGGGCTGCCGGACTGCCTGTCATAGCTCCGGAACAAGTCGGATCATTGCTGTCTGAAGATATGAAGAATCCGCCGGGCTTTTGGAAATACGAAACCAAAGATAAAGCAGCTTCTAATATCCTTAAAGCTTTAAACACACCCATGACGGAAGAGCAAACAAAGATATACAGTAAAAATTTCCTGAGCAGGCATAACTTGCCCAGATTCAAGAATGAGCTTAAAAAGATGTTTTCTTCATTAAAAATAAATTTCACTGATTCTCGCTGGATATTGTCTGACCTAGACATAAGGCTCGCTCGCCATCATGACGGCATCCAATCAAGAAATTCAATACCTATGACACTGAATGAATTATTTGAACTAATTCAGACAATTCAAAAATTTCCACCTTTAGATAGCAGAGATTTTGAGATGGAGATGATACAAGAAAATCAAAAAGAACCGACATCCAACGGGACAGATAATTTTAAATTTAGTTTTTTAAAGAAAATATTTAAATACTGATGCACTTTAAGCTTCACAAAATAAGAAAAAGAGTTGTCTCTGCCTTATCAAAAATAAGAATGATTTTTTCTTCGAATAGGCAGATTTTGTTCAAGCAAATAGACAGAAACATGGAGCGTCGCCACCTTGATAACGCCATAATACATAGCCACAGAATGCTTGAACAGATAAAAACTTTCACCAAGAATAGAAAGATAAAAATATTATCCGTTGGCTCTTGCAACGCGCTTGAGATTTACGCCTTTAAAAGCTATGGGTACGACAATATTATAGGCATAGATCTAGTGAGGCCTGAAAAAGACCGAAGACTTATAAAAAGCACGGGTATGCATAATTTAAAATTCAAAGATGATTCCTTTGATTTAATTTTTTGCTCCGGCACTTTTCATTGCAGTTATAATCCGCAAAAATTAGCCGAAGAGTTCATAAGGGTTGTCAAAAATGACGGCATGATCTGTATCACTGTTCCGATTGAATTTGAGCCGACGGAAGTTTATCGCGTAGACGCCAAATCACTCGATGGATTATATAATCTATTCTTACCCTATGTAAAAGAAAAATTATGGTCAGAAACTGTACCGCCCGACACTGAATGCAATCCTCACCGACATAAAATTATAAGGTGCATCTTTACTATAAAAAAATAAAATGCTTTCATTATCGAAATGAGCAAAATAAAAAAATACATAACCTTCGGAGCGCCTAAGATTGAAAAGGAAGAAATTAAGGAAGTTATCGATTCTCTTAAATCGAGATGGATAGGAACCGGACCAAAAGTCGCCAAGTTTGAAGAAATAATAAAAAATTATACTGGATCTAAATATGCCATTTCTTTAAACTCATGCACCGCGGCTTTGCATTTATCGCTTCTCGCATGCGGAATAGAACGAGGAGATGAAGTTATAACCTCGCCTCTTACCTTCGCGGCAACGGCAAACACGATTATTCATGTCGGCGCAAAGCCAGTCTTTGTTGATATAAAGAAAGAGACGATGAACATAGATGAGGATCTGATTGAAAAAGCAATCACGGATAAGACAAAAGCCATTATTCCTGTCCATATGGCTGGCAGACCTTGCGAAATGGATAAGATTATGAAGGTGGCGAAAAAGCATAACCTTTATGTGATAGAAGACGCCGCTCAAGCGATAGGCGCGGAATACAAAAGCAAAAAGATTGGCTCCATAGGGGATCTTACTTGTTTCAGTTTTTATGTGACAAAAAATATAACAACCGGAGAAGGTGGCATGATCACGACGACAAGAAAAGATTGGACCGAAAAGATAAGAATTTATAGACTGCACGGAATGTCAAAAGATGCGTGGAAAAGATACGGCGATAGCGGCTATAAGCATTATGATTTCATCTACCCCGGATATAAATACAACCTTACCGATATAGCCGCGGCAATAGGAATTCACCAAATGGCAAAGATAGATTCTTTTGATGAAAGAAGAAGAGAAATATGGGAATACTATAATGAAAATCTTGAGGATCTGCCGATTATTTTGCCCCCAAAATGGCCTGAATATATTAAACATGCCAGACACCTTTACACTGTCCTCATCGATAAGAAAAGAGCTGGTGTTAGCAGAGACGAATTTATGCAAAAGATGCACGAAGCCGGCATCGGAACGGGTGTTCATTTTAATCCTGTCCATTTGCATAGCTATTATAGAAATAATTTCCACTACAAGAAAAGCAATTTCCCTAACGCCGAATTTATTGGCGAACGCACAGTTTCAATACCGCTTAGTCCCGTCCTTACTGGACTGGAAGTAAAAAAAATAACGGAAACAATTAGAAAAATAATAATTAAAAGAAGGTATATTTAATCCTATGAGACAAACAAAAATTGAAAAAAGAAGGTTGATTTTTTCTGATTTATTCTCAAAGACAATTGAAAATGACCCTCTGACTCTTGTTGACGCTGGAGCAAGAGGGTCTTTGGATGAACCTTGGGCAAGCATTAATCAGAAATCGCTTAAAATCGTGGGGTTTGAACCGGATGAGAAAGAATGTGAACGTCTTAATTCTCTGTCTGTAAACAGACATTGTTTCCCTGTGGCGCTGTGGTCAAAAGAAGGCGAATTGCGTATCAACTCAACTCAAGCGTCTTGTTGCTCCAGCGCTTACGAACCGAATTTTTCTCTTATAAGAAAATATGAAAAAAATAATTGGGAACCGAGATTGGTAATAAATTCAACGCTGTTTAAATCTTCAACTCTTGATAAAATTTTAGGAGAAAATAATACATATTGCGATTTTCTAAAAATTGACACGCAAGGAGCTGAATATGATATATTGAAAGGCGCTGAAAACCGATTAAATGATGATATCTTCGCCGTACTCGCAGAGACGTGGACAACTGAAGTTTATAAAGGCCAGCATTTGACCGGAGAAATCCTTCAGTTAATGAATGACAAGAATTTCAGTCTTTTTGACATAAACATAGCGGCGGCATGGCAAAGAAAAAATTCACACATTATAAAACATCGCGGCAAAAGACAGATAATTGGTCTGGATCTGTTATTTTTTAAAACATCTTCGGAAAAATCATGGTTTAAAGATCATACAAAACTCATTAAAGCCGTTGCTCTTTCCGAGGTATACGGATTTCCAGATTACGCGCTAGAATTAATTGAAACGAATAAAGACAATTTCAAAGAACATAATGAATTATTTGATGAAATTGTCAGTCGTATCATTAAGAATCCTCATAAGCCAACCAAAGACGGAATATACAAGCGACTGAAGAGAAAGATGAATCATCTTTTGGGTTCAAACACAAAAGATTATCCGTCTTTGCATTACTAAAAAAAAATTAGTTTTGATTGACGATTTAAATTATGAAAATAATAGCAATAATACCGGCAAGAGGCGGTTCAAAAAGAATATCCGGGAAAAATATAATCAATTTCTGCGGCAAACCCTTGCTGACTTGGACAATAGAACATGCCAGGAACTCGAAATTCATTAATAATGTTTATGTGGTAACTGACAATGAGAAAATAGCCAAGGTTGCGAAAAAATCCGGAGCGGAAATTATAGAAGAACCGTCTGAAATTGCCAGCGATCTTTCAACATCAGAAAGCGCTTTGATTTACGCTTTGTCAAAAATTAATAAGAAAACTTCTAATGATAAAATAGATTATGTTGTGTTTCTTCAGGCTACTTCCCCACTTAGAGAAACAAAAGATATAGATAATGCTATAAATAAAATCATTTCTGAAAAAGGAGATTCATTATTTGGAGGAGCCGAATTAGGAGATTTCTGTATTTGGAAAGAAAGCATTGATCATGAACTTGAAAGTGTAAATTATGACTACAAAAATAGGAAGAGAAGTCAGGAATTTGATAGGCAATTCGTGGAGAATGGCTCTATATATGTATTCAAGCCAAAAATTTTGTCAAAATTAAACAACAGGCTCGGCGGAAAAATACTCATATCGCTTATGGAATTCTGGAAATCGTTTGAAATTGACGAACCGGATGATATAGTTTTATGCGAGAAGATTTTTAAGATTAAAGGATTGGATAAAAAAATAAAAATATGGAAAAACAAAGACAAGTTTTTTTAAACGGAAAATTTATTCCGGAATCAGAGGCAAAAATATCAATTTATGACTCAGCTCTCATGTTCGGCGATATGGTTTTTGAAATGACTCGATCTTTTAATAAAAAACAATTCAAATTGAGAGAGCATCTTGAAAGGCTTTACGCCTCAATCAAATACCTAAGAATTCCGATTGAGATGACGATTGATGAGATGGAAAAAAATGTATACAAAACAATAGAAAAGAATGACCCGATGTTTGAAAAGGATGACGAGCACAGGATAATGATCGATGTCTCGAGAGGCCTTTTGGGATTTTATCAGGATGTTATCGGTCTCAGTAAAGGACCAAATATCATAATAGCCGACTTCCCTTTGCGTTGGACAGTTGCCTCGATGGGACATCTTTTTGACAAAGGCATTAACGCGGTAATAACATCTCAAAGAACCATACCGGCTTCTCTTTTGGAACCTAAAGTAAAAAACAGAAGCAGGATTCATTATTTGATGGCCAATATTGAAGTATCAGGCCAGGCAGGGGAAGATAATTGGGCGTTGCTTTTGGATCCAGACGGATTCATAGCCGAAGGAAGCGGCGACAACTTTTTCATCGTAAAAGACGGCAAATTAATTACACCAGAGCCGAGAAACATACTGCGCGGAATAAGCAGACAGTATGTGATTGATGAATTATCCTCCCAATTGAAAATCCCCTGCTATGAAAAAAATATCGAGCCTTACGATGTGATGATGGCTGATGAAGCTTTTATGACCGCTACGCCATTCTGCATACTGCCGGTAACCAAACTTAACGGAGTTCAGATAGGAGATGGGAAAATGGGTAAAATAACAAAGAAACTCTTAGATACTTGGAGTGAAAATGTCAGCGTTGACATAATCGCCCAGATTAAAAAATATTCCAAATCCAAGAAAGCAGGAGGTAAAAGCGCCCCGACTGCTTACCAATTCAAGAATAAATAAGATTATATTTTATTCATAATAAGACCATTGACTTTTGACTAAATACTGCTATTATCTTATTTAGTTCAAACCCCTCCAGCCACCCCTCAAGTAGGACAAGTCAGCATGATGTCGTTAATGATGAATAATACTCTCTCGATGTTCTAAAACCAAGCACCCGTTATACCTCATAATAAATGTTGCCCAACTTGCCATGGATAGTTCATAAATAGGTTACCGTAGTTTCCATATGAACATGGAAACAAAAAAAGAAATATTTGAGCGGTATAAGGACGAGTATTTCAAGGCAAAAGCCTT
>JAGXAA010000013.1 GCA_018971765.1 Patescibacteria group bacterium | reverse complement strand
CTTCACCGGACTTTATCAACGGCAGATCGCTTATCGCTTCTTCAAGCGTAAGATGCGGTTTCAGTACGGTTCTAAACAAATTAGGAGCTTCTTCCGAGCAACAATGAGTTTGCGAAGGGTATTGAAAGTTATTTTTAAGTTTTGAACCAATTATTATGAGTCTTTTTCTTATTTGCGGAGCGCCAAAATCCGCAGCGTTGAGAAGTTTATACTGCACTTTATAACCCAACGATTCAAAAAGAGAGATTATGGTTTTCAATAACTCCCCGCCTTGCATGGACAATAAACCTTTCACGTTCTCAAAAAGAAAAAGTTTGGGATTAAATTCTTTTAGAACCCGATAATATTCTTGAAAGAGTTTTCCTCGTTGGTCGTCCATCAGTCTTTTCCCAAGAGTGGAATACGCCTGACAAGGCGGCCCTCCAACGATAATATCAATGTCATCCTTTTTTACGTTTAAATCTTTCTCAATTTTTTGCGCATTAAAATATTTTATGTCTTCATTGTAAACTTTTACCGTTGGATGATTTAATGAGTATGCTTTTGCCATATTAGGCAAAATTTCGTTGGCGGCGACTATTTCAAAATTATCGTCATGAGCAAAACCATAACTCAATCCTCCTACTCCACTGAATAAATCTATGACTTTTAAATTCTTGGTCATAAAAATTTAATCAAAATCAATTTCCTTGTATTTGACGGGCGTTTCCGTGATTTTCCAAACGAAATGATTTTGATCAATATTAAAAACAGTTTGTCCTTCCATTTGTTGTCGCGTTATCCAGTTCACGTCGCCATCTTCTATCTCGTCTAATTTTACAAAAGCGACTTGCCCATTATAGAGATCAATGTGAATTGCCAACGAATGAAGACCTTCTTCGAGAAAAACTCTTTTGGCTTCCAAAACTTTATGCTGTTTGACGTCGTTTGTTCCCGTAAAACCGGATTGCATTTCAATGCGAAACTTTTTCTTTCCGTTCAAACGAATTTCCAAATCAGCCTTAGGGGTCTTTTTAAAAATTTCAGCGTTTTTCAAGTCATCGTCGCCTACGAAATCAATTTTCGCCGTATCAATTTCAAATATTGCCCCCAATGCTTTCAAAAAGAAGTTTGAAATGACATAACCGCGCATCCAAGAAAAATAGACTTGTTCCGGTCTGCGACCAAGATTATTGAGGGTCGGCAACATGTCGTTCTTTCGCATTATTTCAAATGGACGGTCAATGTGTTCCTCCTTAAAATAGTCAGGATCGACAAGTTTAACTTCGTTTGAAACGACGGAATTTATGCGAGTAACTATTTCATAGAGTCGTTTATTGAGTAATTTCAGATAATTCAAATCAACGACCGGAACAATATCTTTTGCCCCAAAGAAATTTTTTACGTCAGCTTGATTGTTAAAGCCTAATTTTTGGCGATATTGCCTAAAGTATTCGGCTGTGATTGTGATGCGTCGCGACATATATTCGTATTATACTTAATTTTTATGTTTTTAATAAATGCATTTTTTTAAACTAAATTTACTTCCTCTCAAGCGCGAGCGTAATCAAATGGTCAAGAAAATCAGGCAAAGAACAGCCGACGGCATTGAGAGATTTTGGCATTAGAGATTCATCGGTAAGTCCTGGTAAAGTGTTGACCTCAAGAATATAGATTCCTCTTCTCGGCGAGATTATGAAATCAGAACGGGAATAATGTCGAAGTCCGAGCGCCTTGTGAGCCGCGACTGCCAGTTCTTGTATTGCTTCTTTTTCACTCTGGCTGAAATTACCCGGACAGATTTCTTGCGAACCGCCGCAATATTTGGCTTCATAATCAAAGAATTCGGATTTTTCCGGTTTTATGATTTCAATCGGAAGCAGAGAATAAATGTCCTTGCCTCTGAAATCGTCAACCACTCCGCAGGTCGCTTCTCTTCCTTTGACATATTCTTCAATGAGCGCCTTATCGGAATATTCAAACGCTTTTAAAAGCGCGTCTTTAAGTCCTTGAAAAGTGTAAGCGATGGAAACGCCGACGGACGAGCCGCTTGCAATCGGCTTCACGACCGCCGGCATCGGAAACGAATTGAAAAGTTTTATCGCGATTTCACCAACATCTTTATCTTTAGACTCAACAGTAAAATACGGCGTTTTGATGCCGTGAGATTTGAAAATATTTTTGGCCAGCGCTTTGTTCATTCCCAACGCGGAAGCCAATGCTTTTGAACCGGTGTAAGGAACGGAAAAAGTGTCTAAAATTTTTTGCACAGTGCCGTCTTCCCCGTATTCTCCGTGAAGCGCGTTAAAAACCGCGTCCACTTTTTTAAAAGATTCATGAGGTTTATGAGGAATTCCTTGGATGTGCCAGACGCCGCTTTTGTCTATAAAAATATCCACTGGAGAATATTTCTCCGGCAGATTTTTTAAAACATTCCCGCCGGTTTTCAAAGAAACCTCGTACTCGCTCGAAGGCCCTCCTCTTAATACGCCAACTCGTATTTTATTCATAAAAAAATTATAGCACAAACTCCATCCCGCGCTAAACAAAATTATTCCTCAATCTTCTGTGAAAGCCGATGGCGAAACGGTGCGCTTCGCCGTTTAAGAGAAGTATTTCTTTTTTATGTCTTTTGATTGTTTCTTCTTCGCCGACTATTTTTAACGGCTTGTGTTTTTCGTCTTTCACCACCCCGACAATTTTCACTCCGTGATTTTTTCCCAGATTTTTCTTCAAGACCTCATCCACCGCGTTCCTCTGAGCGATTCCGCCGTCGTAAATAATAATGTTTGGCGATTGCCACTCGTTATGTTTCAGCCTTCTGTCTAAAATTTCTTTTAGAGCCGCGGTGTCATTGGAAGATTTAACGCTTCTTATTTTAAACTTCCGATAATCCGATTTTTTGAGCTCGCCGTTTTCCATAACGACTATCCCTCCGACCATATTTGTTCCGCCTATGTGGGCGACATCGTAAGCTTCCATTCTCAATGCGAGCGTTCCGGCATAAATTCCCGTTATTTCCTTTTCTGATTTTTTAATCAAAGCGACATCTTGAATGTGCTTTAAAGCAAAAAGTGTCTTCTTTATCTTATCGGCTTTTTCAAATTCAAGATTCTTGCCATATCCTTTCATCTCCCTCTCAAGTTTTTTCATAAGCGCCTTTTTCTTCCCTTCCAGAAAAAATTTAATATTGCGGATGGTTTCTCCGTATTCTATTTTCGATATTTCTCCCGAACAAACTCCCGGGCAAAGTCCTATCTGCCTGTTGAAGCACGGTTTTGCCTTGATTGCTTTTTCCGGCGATGGAGATTCATAAGGAACGCATTTGTCTCTGAAAGGAAAAATTTTTCTAATGATTTTTAGACCTTCTTTGATTGCACTTCCGTTCGGATATGGGCCGAATTTATGTTTGATTTTGAATTTGCCAATTCGATCGCCGGAATTCTCAAGCTCTCTTCCGCGAACGAGCATCACGCGTGGAAAATTTTCTTTGGTTATCACAACAAAATTATAGCTTCTGTCGTCTTTCTCTTTGGTATTGTATTTCGGCTGATGTTTTTTAATCAGATTCGCTTCAAGAATAAGCGCCTCCAAGACGGAATCTGTTTTGAAATAATCAACCTTGTCAGCATTGAGAACCATATCGACGATGAATTGCCCTCTTGTGTTTATCAAATCATCGCTGAAATAGCTCCTCACTCGGTCTTTAAGCGAAGTCGCTTTCCCTATGTAAAGTATTTCTTTTCCTTTCTTGAATAAATATACGCCTGGTAAGTCGGGAAGTTTTTTAATTTGTTCAATTAACGGCATTGCAAATTGTTTATATTTTTGAATTACGAAAAGCAAAAATCAGGTCTGGTTGAGCAAAAACATTTAAAAACAAATAGCTTTTGCGACCCGAGGACCTGATTTTTGCTTTTCGTAATTCATAGTTATGCCCTCTTTAGTAGTGACTTTTTCAAATACTTCGCCGTGTGGGATTTTGGAGAGTTGGCGATTTCTTCCGGCGTTCCTTTGGCGACGATTTCGCCTCCTCCGCTTCCACCCTCTGGACCGAAGTCTATTATATAATCGGCGTTTTTGACCAAGTCCATATTGTGCTCGATAACCACTACGGTATTGCCTTTATGAACCAGCTTATCAAGTATCTCAGTCAGTTTTTTAACATCTTCGTAGTGAAGTCCGATAGTCGGCTCGTCCAATATATAAATAGTCCTCTGAAGTCCGGCGCGATAAAGTTCTGAGGAGATTTTCACTCTTTGAGCTTCCCCGCCGGAGAGCGTCGTCGCGGACTGTCCCAGTTCCAGATAACCGAGTCCGACATCATTCAAACTTTTTAACCTGTCGGAAATTGCCGGAATGTCTTGAAAAAAATCCAGCGCTTCCTCCACCGTCATTCTTAAGATGTCATAAATGCTTTTCTTCTTGAATTTCACCTCCAATGTTTCTTTGGTAAACCGCTTGCCTCCGCAAACATCGCACGAAACATAAACAGTCGGCAAGAAATGCATTTCCACTTCAATCATTCCGTTCCCTTGACAGGTTTCGCATCGCCCGCCTTTGACATTGAAAGAAAATCTGTTGGCTCTCCAACCTCTCGCTTTCGCTTCCGCCGTCGTCGCAAACATATCTCTGATAAAAGTGAAAGCGCCGGTGTAAGTCGCCGGATTTGACCGTGGAGTTCTGCCTATCGGCGATTGGTCAATCAAAATCGCGCGGCTTAAATATTCCGAACCGGTAAATGAATTGCAATTAAATATTTCAGCGGTTCTGTATCTTCTTTCCAAACGAGCTTGAAGATTTTTGTGCAAAATTTCATAGACGAAAGATGATTTGCCCGAGCCGGATACTCCCGTCACGCAGACGAGTTTCCCAAGCGGAATGTCCGCGTTCAGATTTTTAATATTGAAAATTTTTCCGCCTCTTATTTTGATTTCTCCTTTGTCCGATGTCCTTCTTTTCTCCGGGAAATCAATCAGCTTTTCACTTCTAAGATAATCAAGCGTGATCGAACCCGACGAATTTTTCTTTTCCGTCAAAAGTTTATCCAGATACCCCGACACCACGACATTGCCTCCGTGAACTCCCGCGCCCGGCCCGATGTCCACGATATAATCCGAAGAATAGATCGTGTCTTCATCGTGTTCAACGACGATAATCGTGTTGCCGATGTCCTTCAAATTCAGTAAAGTTTTTATGAGGCGGTCGTTGTCTCTCGGATGAAGTCCGATAGTCGGCTCGTCCAAGACATAAAGTGCGCCGACAAGACCGGAGCCAAGCTGGGAAGCCAGACGAATTCTCTGGGCTTCTCCGCCGGAGAGAGTATGAGCCCTTCTGTCGAGCGACAAGTATTCAATACCGACATCTATCATAAATTGAAGCCTTGCTTGTATTTCTTTCATCACCACTTTGGAAATACTTTTCTCGCGCTCCGTGAGCTTGATGGTATCAAAAAATTTCTTGCAATCGGCGATTGATTTCCCCGCAAGCTCCACTATATTTGTCTCGCCGATTAAAACATGAAGCGCCTCTTCGCGAAGCCGCGCGCCGTGGCATACGGGACATAACTCCTCGCCGAAAAAGTGTCTCGTTCCAAGACCTTTGCATTCCGAACACGCTCCGTAAGGCGAGTTGAAAGAAAAAAGTCTTGGCTCCACTTCCGGATACGAATAGCCGTCGTAAGGGCACATAAATTTCACCGACATCATCTTCTCGCTTTCCGCCGTTACGATTTTCAAGAATCCGCCCGACTCTTCTATCGCTTTCTCGATCGCTTCGGACAGCCTTTCGCGCGTATTTTCTTTTGATAAGTCAAACTCGCTCAAAAAAAATTCATCCACTAACACATCAATATTGTGTTTTTTGGTCTTAGTAAGAATTATCTGGTCGCGAAGTTTTTTGACCTGCCCGTCAATCATCACCGTCTCGTAGCCTTTTGCGAGTAAATCGTAAAGAAGCTGATAATATTCACCCTTTCTACCCACGACGACAGGCGAGAAAATTTTGATTTTCTCGCCGTTAATATCCACACCCATCACTTTTTTGCTTTTTTTAGAAAGGTCAATTGACGATACGGTTTCAATGATTGTTTCCAAAATTTCTTCATTGGATAATTTTTTGATTTCCCTGTCGCAGATGAGGCAATGCGGCAGGCCGATGCGGGCGTAAAGCACGCGGAGATAATCGTATATTTCCGTTATGGTCGCCACGGTTGAACGCGGATTGTTGGACCTTGATTTCTGGTCTATTGAAATTGCCGGCGAGAGCCCGATGATTTCGTCCACATCCGGCTTCTGCATCTGGCGGATGAATTGACGCGCGTAGGAAGAAAGCGATTCCACGTATCGGCGCTGTCCCTCGGCAAAAATAGTATCAAACGCAAGCGACGACTTCCCCGAACCGGAAAGCCCCGTAAAAACCACCATCTTATTACGGGGCATCTCCACCGTAATGTTCTTCAAATTATGCGTCCTCGCTCCCTTAACTATGATTTTGTCATCTTTCTTTTCCATAAGTTTTCAGATAATTTTTTTAATTGCAACATAAAAATGTCAAAAATACAATAGATTGACGAAAAAATACCGAATGTTAGCTTGATAGATAGAAAAAGACATTTGTATTCTATTTCAGCTATTTTGAAACCTTGAAAGGGGGTGATGCCAATGACTGCCGAATTTGAAGAGATTTTGCTTAACGGACCGGATGATGACGGAGATAATGACGGTTGTGAACACGGAGATTACAGCGAAGGTTCTGATGCCGATTCTCCGGATACGGACGCAGGTTAACCGCAAGTTAACTGTTAAGCAATACCGATACCATTCTCTTATATAAGAGAATGGTATCTTTTTTTTAGATCATCAATTACCTCACGATACCCTTTTTCTTCAACAATTTCCCAAGCTCTGGTATAGTCAGAAGAGTTATGTTTTTTCGAATTTAAGATATTTCTTTCTAATCTTTCTCTGTCCTTTAGTATATCCAGATATAAAAATTTAAGCACGGCATGAGTTATTATATGATTCTTTGTGGTTTTTGATTCATCTTGAAACATTTCATTTAAAATTTTTATCGGGAATATGTCAATATTGTCTTGGAATAGCACATGAAGAAGCTCGTGAGTCAACACGTCAACAAATTCATCCGGGCTAAATCCGCTTTTTATTATAATTGGATTGCTAAACTGTCTAGGATTGCCACTTACAATATGCACATCTATTATATTTCTCTCGAAATTGAGACCTAAGATTTCACAAATTTTAGAAAGTATTTTATTTTCATATTTAATCCATTCTTCATTGTAGTTTTTCACTCTCTCTAAAACCTTTTCTTTCTCAGGCGGAATCCAATCATTCCAACCTTGTTTTTTTAATTCTGGATTGTTTTTGCAATAAAAAGTAAAAATCGGATCCAAAAATCTGTTATATTTTATTCTAATTTTCGGCAAATTCATTTCCATCATAATACGCACATATTAGAATATATGAACAAAAAAGCTATGGGACTTTGAATGTACCTAACAAATGAATGATTGACATTGTGGCAAACAAATGATAGGAATTATAATAGAAACATAGCTCTTAAAAAATTTAATATTAGGAGGATAGCAAATGAATTTAGATGAAATAGTGTCTGCTATGGAAGAAAACAGTAAGAATGTCAAAATGTTTTTAGAAAAATACAAAGATATTTGCTTCGCGATCGTGGCAAATGATGGTTCTGTTTCTCTTAGTGAAAATCTTGAGAAATTTTCACTATTTAAGGAACTAGACGAAAAACAGAGAGGCGAATCGTGCATTATTCTCGATAATACGATTGTAAATTTTTCTAGGTATTTCAGGGTTGAAAGAATAGAATTTTTCTTTAAAATCGACCTGAAATTTGGTTCTAATCTTTTTGGATTAAGTTCTTTTGTAAACATACCATTTACGAATATCCAAGGTAACACATCAATGGCTAATCTATTTCAAATACCATTGGGATATTTAACATTATTCCCATTAAAGCAACATATTTTGGGTCAAAAATCTTTTAAACTAACTCTAACGCTAAAAGAATGCGCACTAATACCATATCCGCAACAAATAAAAACGAAGGAATTTTTATTATGGTAAGGTAATCCAAAATCCCGCGTTAAAAATGCGATAGCAAATTTAACGCGGGATTTTTTTATTTATCTTTCATGTCTCAGTGTGTGAAAAATCATTTCTGCAAAATATCATGCGGATGGCTTTCGATAAGTCCCGCGTTCGTCATCAAAACAAATTCGGATTTTTGTTGAAATTCTTTTATTGTTTTCGCCCCGCAATAGAACAAAGTGCTTTTTAGATAACTCGCCAGTTGCGTAACGATATCTTCAGTCTTGCCCTTATACGAAGTAAGTCCTTCAACGCCTTCCGGAACTAATTCGTCTACATTTAGATACGCCTGATTGTATCTAGATTTAGAGCCGATCTTCATTGCCTCAAGCGATCCCATACCTCTATAATTTTTATACTTTTTATTATTTATCGTGATTATCTCACCCGGAGTGTCAGATGTCCCCGCGAGAACATTTCCTAAAACAACAGAGCTTGCGCCAACCGCTAAAGCTTTGGCAACATCCGCCCCTGTGCGTATTCCGCCGTCCGCGATAACCGGTATGTTGTATTTTGAAGCTTCATCAGCGACTTCAGCGATTGCCGACAATTGAGGCACTCCTACGCCTGTGGTAATTCTGGTTGTGCAGATTGAACCCGCGCCTATTCCCACCTTGATAGCATCGGCGCCGGCGTCAATCAAACCTTGAACGGCTTCTTTGGTGGCAATATTTCCAACGATAACGGATTTAAAAATTCTTTTAATTGTTTTTATCGCCTCGATCATCGCTTCAGTGTGAGCATGAGCGTTATCTATGACAATCAATTCTATCCCCGTTTCAGAATGCAATTTTTTCGCCCATTCTATATCTTGAGGACCTATAGCGGCAGCGACTTCACATCCTGCGCCAAGAACTTTTCTGACTTCCTCAATCTGACTTTCAAGCGACATATTGCGATGAATTATTGATAAGCCGCCGAGCTTACCCATAGTTATCGCCATTTGTGAATTCGTTACAGTATCCATCGGCGATGAAATGAAGGGGGTTTTGAATTTTTTTCCTTTTGCAATTTCCGTTTCAGTGGAAATTGACTCTCTGTCAATATGAGAAAAAAGTGGCTTAAGCAATACATCATCAAAAGTATAAGCTTTGTCAGCGTTATTAATTTTGTTTAAAAAATTATTTTTCATGTTTGTTTTTTATATTTGTGCCTTTTAACAATTTTGTCTCTGGATCTCCTTATCGCTCTAGTCAAACTGATTCCATAATTATTAGCTATAGTCGTTAACGCGATGACAAGGTCCCCCATCTCTTCTTCAATGTCCGATTTATTATTCTTGCGTTCTTTATCACCTTGAAACATTCTTATCGCCTCCATTACTTCTCCTAGCTCTTCAACAAGATATAGGAGTTGAAGATGACGGTCGGGTCTTTTCTCCGATGAATGTTTCCAATCTTCTTCAACCCACTTTTGCAATTCTTCAAAATTCATACATAAAAAATATCACATCTGAAAAATCGATGTGATAAAATTTGAAAAATATTTATTTTTTTCTTAAAAAACCTTTTTGTTTAAGGATATTTTTGTCGTCGTCTACCGACAAAATCTTCAATGATTTAATAAGGTTTTGTCATACACCTCCGCCATATCCCAAAGCATATTGAATATTGAAAGCATCATCGCGCTTATGATGGCACTTTCAACCACGACCGCCGTGTTATTTCCGCTAAAAGAATAAAAGATGACTTTTTCATTGTAGACATCAAATCCGCCGACGATATTATACCCTTCCGGCAAGACTCTTATCTTGGAAAGCTTGTTTTTAACGCTTGGATTTCTTCTCAATTTTCTGACAGTCTCAATCGCATCAGAAGTACCTCTGAGAAGCAATCTGGATTTGATGTTACGCGCGGCGCGCTTTCCGGAATAGTACTCCGACCAGCCCGGTATTGAATGTTTAAACGCGTCGCCGTCTCCGTAGATGGAAATCTCTTCAGCCTCTTCGATTATCATTTCAAGAACGGTTTTCAATCCTTCCTTGCCTTCATAAAATCGGACACCCGGAGATTTTTGAGCAATAGTAAATAAATAATTAAGGTCATCAATATGTCTTTCCAGATTCGCGTAATTTTCTTTTTGAATTTGAAGAAACCTCTGAGGATTGATTGGACTTAAATATATTTTGCCGACTTTTTTTATGTTGCTTATAAAGCCTTTTCTTTTCAACCTTTCAATTACGGCATAGCTGGAAGTTCTGTTAAGTCCGGATTCTTTCGCGACTTGATGAACCGTCCCGTTACCGAGAGTGAGAAGGGCTAAATAAACTTTAGCTTCCGATTCGTCCAAACCGCATCGGCGTATGACCTCCAATAATTCTTTATTGTCTTCTTTCATATAATCCAGACTAACAATTTAAATATTCAATTACAATTGAATTTGTTTATTCTCCTTTTTCCTCTCCAATTCCCTTATCTCATCACGAAGAATCGCTGCCGTTTCAAAGTCTAGAATCTTCACGGCGTCGTTCATTTGTTTAGTCTTTTCTTTGATGAGTTTCGCCGGATTTTTTTCGTACAGTTTTTTATCAATCTCAAGAAGCGTTTTAACAGTCTTCTGATGTCGGCTTTCCATCTCGTCGGTGATGCTGTGAATTTTTTTAATTATCGTTTTCGGAGTGATGTTGCGCTTCTTATTGTATTCAAGCTGGATTTTTCTTCTTCTTTCCGTTTCATCTATCGCCTTTTTCATTGAGCCGGTAATATTGTCGGCGTATAAAATGACTTTCCCTTCCACATTTCTCGCGGCTCGACCAATAGTCTGGATAAGCGAAGTCTCCGAACGGAGAAAGCCCTCTTTGTCCGCGTCCAGTATTCCTATGAAAGAAACTTCAGGCAAATCCAAACCCTCTCGCAAAAGATTGACTCCCACGAGGCAATCAAACTTGCCTTTTCGGAATTCGGTCAATATTTCAATTCTGTCTATCGTCTTTATGTCGCTATGAAGATATTCAGCTTTGACTCCTTTTTCCTTGAGATATTCACTTAGATCTTCCGCCATCTTTTTCGTGAGTGTCGTGGCGATGGCGCGATTTTTATTCTTTACGACTTTTTCTGTCTCATTAATAAAATCACTGATTTGCCCTTTATATTTACTGTCAGATATTATAGGTCTCACCTCCACAATCGGATCAATCAAGCCGGTCGGTCTGATGACTTGTTCCACGACTTGCTCGCTTATTTCCATTTCGTAATCGGCGGGAGTGGCGGAAGTGTAAATCACCTGTCCGATTCTTTCTTCAAATTCGTTGAACTTCAGAGGCCTGTTGTCCGCCGCGGACGGCAATCTGAAACCGTGCTCTATCAAAGTTTTCTTTCTTGACGCGTCGCCTGCGTACATTCCGCCAATCTGCGGGACAGTCACGTGAGATTCGTCAATAATGGTCAAGAAGTCGGGGCTTCCATCGACCTTCCGCGGAAAATATGAAAGTAAAGTGTCCGGCGCTTCGCCTGCCGTTCTACCCGAAAAGTGCCTGGAATAATTTTCAATGCCGTTGCAATACCCGACTTCCCTTATGAGAGCGAGGTCGTAGCTTGTCCTTCTTTTTAATCTTTCCGCTTCAAGCGTTTTCCCCTGCTTTTCAAGCTCTTTTAATCTGCTCGTAATTTCCAATTTTATGCTCTTTATCGCTCGCTTTTTTTGGTCTTCCGAAGTGATGAAATGTTTTGCGGGAAATAAATAAAAAACTTGAATATCGCCAATCACGCTTCTGGACACAGCGTCAATTTTCCGGATATTTTCAATATTATCGCCTGAAATTTCAATCCGATAAATCACCCTCTCGTCAACCGGCATTATCTCAATCGCATTGCCTATCGCCCGAAAATTCCCTGGAGAAAGGTCGGCGTTGGTCCTTTCGTAAAAAATCGCGACAAGAGATCTTATAAATTCATTTCGGCTTATCTTCATTCCATTTTCAATTTTCATATTCACTTTCTCGTATTCTTCTGGAGAACCCAAGCCGTAAATGCAAGACACCGAAGCGACAATGATGACATCCTTGCGGGTTAGAAGCGCTTGCGTGGAAGCGTGGCGGAGGCGGTCAATTTCTTCATTTATCATCGCCTCTTTTTCTATGTAAGTGTCGGTGATCGGCATATACGCCTCGGGCTGGTAGTAGTCATAGTAAGAGACGAAATAATGCACGGCATTTTCGGGAAAAAAATCCCGATACTCCTGCGCCAGTTGCGCCGCGAGAGTTTTATTATGCGCTATCACCAAAGTCGGCTTTTGGATTTTCTCAATCACATTAGCGACGGTAAAAGTCTTCCCTGAGCCGGTGACGCCCAAAAGCGTCTGGTGCCTCATACCCTTTTTCAATCCATCCACAAGCGACTCAATCGCCTTCGGCTGATCCCCCGCCGGCTTGAAGTCGGATTTTAATTTAAATTTTTGCATCATTTTCACTATACCGCCAACACTTGAAATAGACAATAATCTGTGGACTTCAGATGTCCAAAGATTATTTATATTGCTTTAAAAACTATCTTTAAACCCCTCAAAATTATCGTCCAAAATTGATTGGCGGATTTTTTTGACCAAGTTTACGATGAAATGGAGATTGTGGATTGATGCTAGAGTGTTCGCCAAAATTTCTTTGCCACGGAAAAGATGCGAGAGATAAGCTCTAGTGTAATTTTGGCAAGTGTAGCAACGGCAATTTTCGTCAATTTTTGAGAAATCGGAAATAAATTTGGCGTTCAGGATATTAATATTGCCCGACATCGTGTAGAGCGAGCCGTTCCTAGCGATTCTTGTCGGCGCGACGCAGTCAAAAAGGTCAACGCCGTTTTCTACGCCCATAAATAAATCTTCCGGTTCGCCAATGCCGAGCAAATGCCTCGGCTTCTCTTCCGGCAGTATTTCATTAACCCATTTCACGGCGGTGGACATATCTTCTTTCGCGAAAGACCCGCCGATGCCGAAACCGTCGAAACTTTCTCCGCCGACTTCCATCTCGGAAATTGCTCGCGCCGATTTTTTCCTCAATTCTTCTTCCCTCCCGCCCTGCGCGATTCCGAACAACGCGACATTTTTTCCGGTATTTAATTTAATATGTTCTTCCAGACATCTTTTCGCCCATCTGTGCGTTCGGTCAAGCGCCTCTTCTTGATAACGGGCGCTTTCCGCGGGCGATGCGCATTCGTCAAAAGCGAAAATGATATCGGCGCCCAAGTTGTGCTGAATCTGGATTGATTTCTCGGGGGTAATGTAATGGACCGCGCCGTCCAAGTGCGACTTAAAAGACACTCCGTCTTGGCCGATTTTCGCCAAGCGCGGAGCGTTGTTATCATCAAATCGCTCGGGAATCATAAGCGACGGGTCGGTGATTTTCACGACTTTAGAAATTTCTTTCCCATATGCCGCGCCTAAAGAAAAAACTTGGAAACCTCCGGAATCTGTCATTGTCGGGCCGCGCCAATTCATAAATTTCCCTAATCCGCCGGAGTTTTTTACCAATTCATCACCGGGCTGAAGGTAGAGATGATAAGTGTTGGCAAGGACAACTTGAGCGCCCAGATCTTTCACTTGTTCCGGCGAGAGCGCTTTCACAGTCGCTTTAGTCCCAACAACGACAAAAGCCGGCGTTTGAATGATTCCGTTTGGAGTCTCCAAGACACCAGCCCTGCCCAGCTTCCCCTTAATCCTCTTTTCAATTTTAAATTTAACGGCGGACATTATTGTCTGCCAGAATCATTTGACTTTATGCCCAGCAATTCGACATCGAAAATAAGCGTTGAATTCGGAGGGATGGAACCGACTTGTCGATTGCCGTAGCCGTCTTCGGGACTGATTACGATTCTTTTCTTCTCTCCGACTTTCATTCCGAGTATTCCTTTATCAAAACCTTTGATGACTTGCCCCGCGCCGAGCGTAAATTCAAACGGCTGGCCCCTGTCAATAGAACTGTCGAATTTTTTTCCATTTTCCAACGCGCCGACATAATGAATAGAAACAAGGTCTCCATTTTTCGCCATGTCTACCGCAACACTGTTTGCATTATTTTCTTTTTTCATTTCGCCGTTTTTGTTATTATTGTTATCAATGCCGGGAATAATTTTACTCCCCAAACCTCTACCCCAGAAAAACACGATCCCGACCGCCGCGAGGGCGACAGCCACCGCTATTGCCTCATTTCTTTTTTTCATAATTTTGAATAAAACTTTTATCTAATAAAAAATCTTTTCCAAAAACTGTTTTCAACAGTATAGCATATAACGTTTTTTTGGGAATAAAAATATGCAAAAAAAAGAAAATGCTGATAGAATGTAAAACATATTTAAAAGAATAAAAAATTATGAAAGAAAAAGAATCAAGAATTCGGAAATATCAAAAGCTTTGTTGCGAGGTCCAACCTCCGCTTACGCTCCAAAGAGTCGAAGAAATGATCAAGAAAAGAATGGCGGTCATAAACGACGAATTCGCTTCCGGTTTTGAATTGGTCAAAAAGTATCCCCGATCGGTGACTTTTTTCGGTTCCTCAAGGTTCACCGAGGATAATGAATATTTCAAGCAAGCGGCCGAGCTTTCCGAACGAATATCAAAAGAACTTGATTACGCCGTCGTGAGCGGAGGCGGACCGGGGATTATGGAAGCCGCCAACAAAGGGGCTTTTCAGGCCGGCGGCGATTCCTTGGGGCTCATAATCAAGCTTCCGCAAAAAATCAAACAAAACGGATATTTGACCGATTTTAGAGAGTTCAATTTTTTCTTCAGCCGAAAAGTAATGCTTTCATTCTCGGCGGAGACTTACGTTTTTTTCCCGGGAGGTTTCGGAACTATGGACGAACTGTTCGAGCTGTTGACCTTGGTGCAGACGAGAAAAATACCTAGGGTTCCGATTGTCTTGGCAGGCAAGAAACATTGGGACAAAGTGGATAAATTTATAAGAGAAGTCCTTTTTAAAGAAATAAGCGCCATTGATGAAGAGGATATGAACATATACAAAATTACCGATTCGCTTGACGAAATAATTGAGATAATCAAAAACGCGCCCCTGCGCAAAGAATAAAGAATCGCTCGGATTATCTTTTGCAAAACACGCGTAATTTTCTGCTGAAAATTTGCTGCGCTCGCGCCGCCGCGCTCCGCAATGTTTTGCAAAAGATAATCCTCGCTTTAATGGGGATGCGGAAAAGTTGACTGTATAGGAAATGTATGCTACAAATAAATAAATTTCATTTTCGGACGATAAACAGGTTGTTTTAAATAAAACGATGTTGATCTTGTCCGCGAATGAATTTTAAAAAAGAAACAATATTTCACGATTGGGTAGCTGTTTTTACGCAACAACGAATTATCAAGTGTGTAAATATTGTTTCCTTTGTTCTTTGAAATAAAAAGGGTAAGAGATTGAGCGCAACGAGTTTGGGTTTTTTCTTTTTAAGAAAGATTGACAGTATGTTGCCTCAATTTTTACCATTTTATAATCCGTTAATTAAATTGTGTTCCGTTTGGAACGAAATTCTTTAACTTTATTGTTGAAAGGAGTTTTGGATGGGCAGGATTATTGGCATAAGGCATAGGATTAAAATGACCAAAGAAGGCGAGGCAAGACCGACGGAGGTAACAATCTTTGAAAATCCTGACGAAACGATCAAAACTTATAAACTGACTGATGAGCTGGATGAGCTGGATTTTGTTTTCGGCCACTTCCCTGTTTCTTACAAGGAAGCCGAAGAAAGCGAAGATTTATTCAAGACTCTCTCCCGTCACATAAAAGAGAAAAAACAAAAAACGAGTCTGGAGAAGAGTTTGTAAAAAATTTTGTGCCATCTTCTTATGATGGATTGCGAGCCGGCGACACTGTCGTTTCTATGCTTGGCGGGAGTGGCAGAAAAATGATTTTTGCTCTATCCAGAAAAGCCGAACGGATCGGCGCGAAAGTTCTCTGCGTATCTTCCGGATTATTAAATAAATTTCGGGAGGGCGATAAAGAAAAAGACGCCGAAAATCTGGCAAAACTTTTTGTTAAGCAACCCAGTCTTTTTCACGAAGTTACGATAAAAGACAGGGAGCTGATTCTTCTTAGGGAAAAGCTTGACGCGCGAACGGACGCCATGAAAGCCAGAATTGCCTGCGAGCAAAGGTTGGCGCAAAGAATTATCGGCAATATTTTCTGCAGCGAGGAAAATCTTTACCCTGAAGGCAAGCTGGAGGATTTGTTTGACCAAGAAAAGGCAAGCGACAAAATATTTCAATCGTTGTTTGCCGAAGAAAAAGCGAGAGGGAAAGAATTGACCGCCTGCGTTTCGGCGATGGATGTTTATAAAAATATCTTTGAGCCGATAGAGGGATGCGGACCGATGATTGCCTCGCGCATTATCGCTTCCATCGGCGACATAAGGAGATTTGAAGGCAATGTCGCCCGATTTAAAGCCTATTGCGGAGTTCATCTGCGGGACGGGCAATTTGCCAGACGGAGGAATAACGAAGCCGCCAACTGGTCCAATGAGATAAGGCAGGCGATGTATTTGCTTGCCGAGCAATTCAACAAAAGACCTGATTCCACTTGGGGATTGCGGTTGCGCGAGATTAAAGAAAAAATCCGCGTTGCGCATCCTGAAGCCGTTGGAGAGAATGGGAAGAAAAAATATACTCCCATGCACATCCACAGAATGGCCAAGTGGCGAACGCTGACGAAGTTCGCCGAAAAGTTGTTCAAAGAATGGAATAAGCAATAAATAAACGATCGGATCATTGTCTTTTTTAAAAGACGCTAAAAAAAATGTTTATTGCTTTTCACATAGGAGCAATGACGATGAGAACGACAATTTTGATTTGATGTTTCCCAACGATTGAATTTATGTTTTCTTGTCATTGCTCGCTTGGCAAAGATATCAGTGGAGGACGATAAAATATTTTTTTCAATCAAGAAAAGAAATTTCGGGTGTCCGCCGCTGATTTAATTAACGGATTTGATAAAACGGCAAACTATTGTAAAGTTGCGCTTAAAATTTAAGCGCGGCTGTGTCAAGGTGTTTGTCCGTCACTTCACTAAAGAGGATACGACCAAAAATTTTTTTTCATTTTTGAAACGATTTTGATGATGTATCCTCTTTTTTGTTTTTAAAAAATCAACTACCTTGACGCAGAGCATTGAGGAATTATTTTGATTAAAAATCCCACCA
>JAGXAA010000072.1 GCA_018971765.1 Patescibacteria group bacterium | reverse complement strand
TGGAGAGATTACTGGTAATTCCGTCGGGATTTCCTCTAAACCCGCAGAATCAGTCGTCCTGACCGATGTTTCTGTTCATGACAATGCTCTTTAATAATTGCTCGTTTAGGCGATAATTGTTAACAAACTTTGAATTACGAAACTCGTCGAGGCGCGTTATTTTAAGGGGGTTTCGAGCGCGACGGCGCGAGAATTTCAGGATTTTTCAAGCTTTGAATTAGGTTTTAGTCACTGTAGCCGCTAGAGACTTTTTATTTTGACTAGCGAGCGGTGTCGCGCGAATTTCCGAATTCTCATGACCCGCGAGCGAAGTCAAAATATGAGGGTTGAATGCCCCGCCCCTCCGGGGCGGGATGCAAGGCGAGTCCGTTTTTGATGAGCTCCTTCGCGTCTGGAGCAAAGCCGCGGGGTAAACCGCTTTTATTTTTTTCTGATATAATAAGCTAGGTTTTAGTGATTAGGTTTTAGGTTATAGGGAAGAAAAAAATGAGTTCGCGACTTTTCTCTCTGTCATTCCCGCGCAAGCGGAAATCCCATATCCGCATTGCCTAACATCTATAACCTGCCACCTAAACTACAACTTAAAAAATGGCGAAAGACGAAGAAAAAAAAGGCAATCCAATGTCGGACTTGAAGTGGTTCGTAATTATAATCTTGGCGGCTTGGCTTATCGGCAAATTCGGATTGGGAGGGGTAGGAGGCAAGGCGACAAGAGCCGGCAAAATAGTTTCACCGGTCTTGCCTTCTCTTCAAGCGGGAAATAAATCTTCTCAAGCGGCGGCGATGGCGGATAATGATTCAAAATGGAAGGGGATGGTGAAGATTGGCGGTGGCAATGCTTCTGGAGAGGATGGCGTCAATCAAGAATACGTCACCCTTCAAGCTTACGGCGGAAATAAAGAGCCGGTAGACATCACGGGCTGGTCGTTCTCAAACGGCAAAAACAAAAAATTATTTTTGATAGAGGGCAACGATAAGCAGGTGAGAGGGGTGTCCGACAAAGTCGTGATTCCGAAAGGAACAATTATTTTTATTCCTAACGGGGCGAATTATCAAGAAGATATTGTCCTTGAACCCGGGGACAGAGCGATAATAACGACCGGCAAAGTGGCGAACGGAATACCTTTTGAAATAAAAACCAGTTTTAAAGAAAACATTTGCAGCGGCTATATTGAAGATTTGGATAACTATGATTTCACTCCGCCTCTATATTCAGACTGCCCATCTCCTCAAAGCGAAGAAGGGGCGGAGTCTTTGGATGATGATTGTTATAAATTCGTGAGACGGATGAATTCTTGCCACACTCCTCAATTCAAAGATGTCGTTTATAAAGACAAAGAGTCGCTTACCGGCTTCGTGGATAATGTCGGCAATCTGGGACGGCAATGCAAGAATTTTCTTAAAAGCAAATACGGTTACGAATCTTGCGTCGCGAATCATTCGTCCGATAAAAATTTTTCCGGAAAAGAATGGAGAGTCTTTTTAAACTATCCGCGCGAATTGTGGGCGAAAGACAGGGAAGTCATCACTCTCTACGACCGCGAGGGGAAAATCGTCGACCGGCTTATTTACGGGTATTAAAATTGAAAGTCAATGAAAAACATATGAATGTAAAAATAGAAATGTTATTTCTAACTTCTATAATCTGTGCGCTTATCGCAGTTTTCTCTTTTTCGGCGTCGGCTTACGCGTCCGAGGCTCCATTGATCGCGAATTACAAATTAAACGGAAAGGAAGAAAGCGCCAAGTTCAATCCGTCGCGGAACAATGTGGTTAGTATTGAGATAAATGCGAATGTTCCGGTGAAGTTTAACACTATAGCGCTATGTTCCTCGGGGGATGTCGTATGCAGCCGGACCACGGCGGTGAAATATTTTACGCAGACAGCCGACTTTGCTTTATCAGTCAGCAGAGATTGGGACGGCAAGACAAGCAAAGGCATGGCGGTTCAGGACGGCGATTATAAAATTAAAGCGACGATAAAAGACGAGAGCGGCGCGGAAAATATTCAAGAGCTTTCGCCTTACGCCATAACAGTCGACTTAAATTACGGCAGCTCAAGCGGCGGATCATCTTCTTCATCTTCATCTTCCAAAAATTCTTCGAGCGAATCGCAATCTGCGCCTCAGGCGGATTATTCGGTTGCGGCGAATTCGGGAGATTCCTATTTCATTTCCACCCATTCAAGTCCGGAAAATTTGAGCTCGTCAATTTCATCCGCCCGTTTTGAAGCGAACTCCGGCCGCAATCGCCTTGCTTATGCCGGCGCGCCGATAAATTTTGACGGGACCGCCGCGATCCCCAAAGATTTATACGGACAAAGCGTCAAATTCATCTGGTCTTTTGGCGACGGTTCCGTTGCGGAAGGCAAAAAAGTTTCGCATACTTATAACTTCGCCGGCGATTATATTGTTGTGTTGAACGCCTCTCTTTCCGATATTTCCGCCGTTTCCAGAACCAGCGTGAAAGTCGTGAGTCCGTCAGTCACCATTTCAAATGTCTCCGGCGATTCGGTGGAAGTTTGGAATAAAGGAATCTATGAAATCAACCTTAACGGCTGGATTATTTCAAATGATCGCGAAAAATTTATTTTTCCCACAGACACGATAATCTGGCCGAATAAGAAAATCGCGTTCCCCAACGAATATATGAAATTGAATTTGGTCCAAAACGGGAAAGTTTCTCTTTTAAATCCTTTGGGGAAAGAGGCGAGCATTTTCTCAGGCGACGAAGCGGAGAGCTCGTCTTCGCCCACTCTCGCTGTTAATTCTTCAAATTTGGATAATGACCCTGTCGTAATAAAAGTAAGAGAATTTATTGCCAAAGGAGGCAAATCTTTCGTTGACGGAAACATCGCTCAGGTTTCCAGAAATAACTTAAACGCTCAAGTTGTGGAGGCGTCTGTAAGTCCTGATGAAAAATCAATCGCGGAAAATAAAAAAGACGCAGTCTTCGAAAATGGAGAAATCATTTCTTCCTCCACCCAAACCGCGGCAATCGCACCAATCCAATCTCCGCCTCGCGGTTTTGTTCGAAATTTTCTCAATCTTCCTTCCGTCGGATTTAACCTGATCAAAAGAATGTTTTATTCCGGCGAATAATTTATTTTGAAAAGAGGAGGTCGCGGGTTGTAATTTAAGCAATGATAAAATGATAAACAAAAATTTTTTAAAATTTTCTCTAGGATTTCTTGCCGTAATAGCTTTCAGTTTCTCCGTTCTCGTATTCATCGGCTATTATAAAATTGAGAATCTTGCAATGAACGCCGCTTCCAACAATAAAGATTTGAAATCATCGCCGCAGTAGGATATCCCCCGCGATTTGCAATAAACTTGGAAACTTAGTTTTCAAGTTTACAGAGTAATTTTATGAATCTATCTTTCGATGAAAAATTAGCTGATGATTATACAAGTCAGTCTCAAAAAATTAGAGTTTTAACCGAAGACTGGGTTGGCAATCAGATTTACTGTCCCAATTGCGGACATCTTGATATTGATAAGTATCCTAACAACAAGTCTGTGGGGGATTTTTTCTGTTCAAATTGCAAAGAGGATTATGAATTGAAAAGCAAGAAAGAAAATTTCGGCAATAAAATTGTTGACGGCGCATATCGCACAATGATTGAGAGATTGCAGAGCAGTAAT
>JAGXAA010000071.1 GCA_018971765.1 Patescibacteria group bacterium | reverse complement strand
ATAAGCGACCTTGTAGAGATACTCAAAACTGATTATCGAGGCATTGTGGTGACAATGATCCATAAGTTTCGAGGGATGCCGGCTAATCTGAACAATCGCAAGAATATTTTTGTTTTGATTGATGAGGCACATCGCACGACCGGAAGCGATCTTGGTACTTTCGTCATGGCCGCAATGCCTAATGCGACATTCATCGGCTATACCGGTACCCCTATCGATAAAGCTCAGTATGTCAAGGGTACATTTAAGACTTTTGGAATTCACGACGCTAAGGGATACCTGCACAAATATTCCATATCGGAAAGCATTGAAGATGGCACGACCTTACCTTTGTATTATTCTCTGGCTCCCAACGAAATGCTGGTGCCGAAAGAAACACTTGAACGAGAATTTTTGAATTTGGCCGAGGAACACGGCATTGCCGACATTGAAGAATTGAATGCTGTTCTGGAACGGGCGGTTAATACGCGAAACTTTTTGAAAGGCCAAGGCCGAATAGAAAAGGTTGGCAAGTTTGTTGCCGAGCACTTCAAAGAATACATTGAGCCGATGAATTATAAGGCGTTTTTGGTGGCCGTGGATCGCGAAGCCTGCGCTTTATATAAAAAAGAACTGGATAAATATCTCCCAGCGCAGTGGAGCGAGGTTGTTTATACCGGCAATAATAACGACTCTGAACTGCTCAAAGGATTTACTCATGACGAACAAAAAGAGAAAGGGATTCGGCGTGATTTTGCCAAATTCGGCGCTAATCCAAAGATTCTTATTGTTACCGAGAAATTATTGACGGGCTACGACGCGCCGATCCTTTATTGCATGTATCTGGACAAACCGCTCCGCGACCACGCCTTGCTTCAAACCATCGCTCGAGTCAATCGTCCCTATGAGAACGAGGAGATGAAGATGACAAAACCACACGGCTTTGTTCTGGATTTCGTGGGAATTTTCGACAAACTTGAAAAAGCTCTTTCATTTGATAGCGATGAGGTTAATGCGATAGTAAAAGATTTATCGCTTTTGAAGGACCGCTTCGTCAAAAAACTAACGGAAGAAGCTAAGCCCTATTTTGAGCTTCTTGCCGGCTCTTTTGATGACCGATTAGCTGGCGTTTTGATTGAGAATTTTAGGGACGAAGAGAAACGAAAAACGTTTTTCAAACTCTATAACGAAATCGAAATGCTTTATGAAATTATTTCCCCTGACGCATTTCTCCGGCCTTATATTGATAGCTACTTGACCCTTTCGAGTGTGTATCAGGTGGTTCGCAATGCTTACGCCAAGCAAGTTCATATTGACCGGGAGTTTCAAAAGAAAACAGCCGAGCTGGTGCAGGAGCATATTCAAAGCAGTCCGATTAAGCTAGGGACGGAATTAATTAAACTCGATGAAAAAGGCATTGAAATAATCAAAGAAAAAAATCAGCCTGACGAGGTTAAAATCATAAACCTTATCAAGAGTATTCAGAAAAAGGCTCTCGAAAAAGCTAACGATCCGGTGCTTATATCGGTTAAGGAAAGAGCCGAGGACATTATGGATGCTTATTCCAGCCGGCAGATGACAACACAGGAAGCCCTGAAGCAATTGTTGGAATTGGCTGATGGTGAATCTAAGCGCAACGAAGAACAGCGGAAAGAAGGTATTTCAAGCGTTGCTTGGTTTATTCGGGATGTTTTATCAAAAGAGAAAATTGTTGATATGCAGGCCGTTAAAGATTTAGAGACAATTATCAATGAATATCCGGAATTTGCTAAAAGCGAAAAACTGACACGGGATTTGAGGAACGATCTTTATAATCGGCTCGAGTCTCTCGGTCTTTCTCTTGCCGAGCAGAAAAAAATTACCGATCAGATCATTGAGACTCTTGTGAGAACAAGCTTATATCAAAAGATCTAAACTCATTCGCTCGGAAATATTTTTGCAAGCAAAATATTTCGCTCACTCATTTCGTTTATGAAAAAGAAAGCAATAAAAACATGGGAATCAAAGCGAGAATTTAAGGAAGAAGTGTATCTGTTTGCCAATAAGGTAAAAGTAAAGGTTAAGCAGATTACTATCCGACCTATGACTCGCAAATGGGCAAGCTGTTCAACAAACGGTTATTTTACTTTTAATGTTGAACTGCTCGGCATGGATCGGTCGCTTGGCGAATATGTCATTTTGCATGAGCTTTTGCATTATCACGTTTCGAATCATGGCAAGCTTTGGAAAAGCTTGATGAATGTTCATATGCCGGATCACGAGAACAGAAAAAATAGATTAAACAAAATATGAAAATTAAATCAAAAAAAAATAGCCAGAAATGTTCCGCGGCGCCGCGAGGCGGAAGGAAGGTTTTTGTTGCAATATCCGGCGGGGTAGACAGCTCGCTTTCGGCGGCTTTGCTTAAAGGGCAGGGATATGATGTGACGGGGGTGTTCATCAAGGTCTGGCAGCCGGACTTCGTCGAATGCGTTTGGAGAGAAGATCGGCTGGACGCGATGAGGGTGTGCGCGAAATTGGGAATTAAATTTTTGACTCTGGACTTGGAAAAAGAATACAAAAGGGAAGTGGTTGATTATATGATTAGCGAATACAAAGCGGGAAAGACGCCGAATCCGGATGTGAATTGCAACAAATACATCAAATTTGGAGGCTTCTTTGACTTCGCGATGAAGAGCGGAGCGGACTTTGTGGCGACTGGCCATTACGCGCGGATAGAGAAAAACGAAGAAACAGATACATATGAATTATTGGCGGGAAAAGACAAGTCAAAAGATCAATCTTATTTCCTGTGGAATTTGACGCAAAAACATTTGAGCCGAACTTTTTTCCCTGTGGGAAATCTTTTGAAAACCGAGGTTAGAAAGACGGCTCGAAAGTTCAACCTTCCCGTTTCGGAAAAAAAAGACAGCCAAGGACTTTGCTTCATCGGTAAGATTGACATGAAAGATTTTTTGAAACATTATATTCCGCCGAAAAAAGGAAATGTCTTGAATGAAGAAGGGGAAGTCGTGGGCTGGCACGAAGGAGCGTATTTCTACACGATAGGTCAGAGGCACGGATTTACAATCACGAAAAAATCGCCGGAAGAAAAGTCTTACTACATAATTTCAAAAGATATATCGTCAAACGCAATAACTGTTTCGCATAATCCGCTCATTCAAGGAATTTCGTCGTCAAAAAAAATAATAATAAGCGGGGCAAACTGGACGACCGGAGATCCTCCCGATTTCAGCAAAAAATACAAAGCCCGAATTCGTTATCGCGCGCCGCTTAAAGTTTGCCGAATTGAGGCGATAAAAGACGACCCCTCAAAATTTTTAGTCGTTTTTGACTCGCCGCAAATTGCCGTTTCCAGAGGGCAATCTCTGGTTATTTATGATGGGGAGCATTGCGTCGGCGGCGGGGGTATGGACAATTTTGAGTGAAGATGTATCATTATGGACATAACAGATATTATTGTTTAATATTATCAGTAATCATTATTAAGTTAATTAAATTTTTTTATGGAAAACAATAACAAAAAAACTACGGCGATTGTCATAGCGATAATTGTCATCATTCTAATAGGAGCGGGTTTCTATTTTTCTTCTAAGAAAAGCGGAGTTAAAAATGCGACGGAGGAGCAAATTCCTTTGAAAAACGGCTCAAGTTCAAGCTATGAAATAACAA
>JAGXAA010000012.1 GCA_018971765.1 Patescibacteria group bacterium | reverse complement strand
CTTGGCGTGAACCCCGGCCGCCTTACGCTTTTGACTAAAGATTTAAGCGGCGCGGACACTACCGTTGAATTTTATGTGGAAAACGGGACTCTCAAAATCAAAGAAGGCGGAGCGACGATGGGGGCGCTCACTTCAAGCAGTACCGCCGTGACAAATTTTATCGTCCGTTCGCTTTCAAATCCGAAATCAAGCGCCGTGAAAGCTGAGCTTAGATTGACCGCGACGCGCGGAGGAATTTCAAAAAGCGGCAATTTTTACACCACGATAGTGTTAAGGGGTGGTTATTGATTATAAAAATATTTAAAATATGAGAAACGGCATTCGTAAAAATATTTTCCGAAAAAATTTCAAGCCGCGGCAAAGAGGCGCCGCTCTTTTAATCGCTGTTCTTTTCTTTCTCATAATCTCCTTGACTGTCGCCGTCGGTTCGGGCGGACCCGTCATTGCCGACAGAAAAGCGGCGCAGAATCTCATCAAAAGCAAAGCTTCTTATTTCACTTCGGAAGCGGGAACGGAGGATGTTTCATACAGAATCATCAAATCAAAAAAATACGGCAACGCCGAAAATTTGACTTTGAACGGCTACACCGCTTCAATGGCCGTCGTCGACAATGGCGGCGTCAAAGAAGTGACGGCGGTCGGCAATGCCCAGAACCTGATCAGAAAAATCAAGACGAGGTTGATTGCCGGCACTGGCGCGTCTTTTCATTACGGAGTCCAAGTGGGCGAAGGAGGAATCATTATGGAAAACAGTTCGCGAGTCGCGGGTAATGTTTTTTCCAACGGACCGATTGTCGGTCAGAATTCAAACACGATAAACGGAGACATCGTCTCGGCAGGACCGGCAGGATCGATAAGCGGTTCTTACGCCACAGGCACGGCTTACGCTCATTCCATTTCCAACTCCAAGATTGACAAAGACGCCTATTATGCGGCTATTTCCAACACGACAGTGGGCGGGACAAAATATCCGAACAGCCCAGATCAAGCGACCAGCAGTTTGCCGATAACCGACGCGATGATAGACGGCTGGAAAACCGCCGCCGCCGTTTCGGTCATAAGCTCGCCGTGCCCTTATGTTATAAGTTCCAGCGTTACCATCGGACCGGTAAAAATAAACTGCGATCTGGAAATTTCCGGCAGTCCGACAATAACAATCGCCGGACCGGTTTGGGTGAACGGAAACATAGAAATAAGCGGCACCCCGACGATTAAATTATCGTCCTCGCTTGGCGGGAACAGCGTGGCGATAATCGCCGACAATCCAGCCAATAGAACGACCAGCAGCAAGATAGAGCTGGCAAACAGCGCCCAATTCCAAAATTCAGGAACGGAAGGGTCTTATGTTTTATTCGTTTCCCAAAATAACAGCGCGCAAAATGGCGGCTCAGAAAAAGCCCTAACGGCGGAAAACAGCATATCGGGCGAAGTATTGGTCTACGCGGGACATGGGGAGATTCAACTCAAAAACAGCGTAAGTTTGAGGGAAGTCTCGGCTTACAGAATAAGGTTGAGCAACTCATCCCAAGTGATTTACAAAACAGGTCTTGCCAACTTGATTTTTACTTCCGGTCCTTCGGGCGGTTATTCCATAAACAGCTGGCAAGAAATCCAGTAGCCAATGAAGTTCGAATGCTAACGCGAGCTAGGTTATAATAAGCTAATGAAAAAAATAATAATCGCGAATTGGAAAATGAATCCCGCTTCCGCCAAAGAGGCGGAGAATATTTTGAACGGGATAAAAAAAACAGCCGTTAAACTTAAAAAGACGCAAGCTGTGATTTGCCCGCCTTTTATTTATTTTGAAAATTCGCGGAAGATTATCGGGGAAACGGCAAATTTATTTCTAGGCGCGCAAAACAGCTTTTGGCAAAATGAAGGGGCATTCACGGGAGAAACAAGCCCCGAGATGATTAAAAATTCCGGCGGAAGCTATGTTATCTTGGGCCATTCCGAGAGAAGAGCTCTTGGCGAAACTGACGAAATGGTCGCCAGAAAAACATCCTTTTGTTTAAAGATGGGGTTGAAAACGGTCGTGTGCGTCGGGGAAAAAGTCCGCGACGAGCAGGGCGACTATCTGGTTTTTTTGCGAGACGAATTGCGCGCTTCGCTGAACAAAATTCAGAAAAAATTTTTAAAAAATCTGATAATCGCCTATGAGCCGATTTGGGCGATAGGCAAAAAAGACGCTGATGCTATGCCACCCTCGGATATTCACGGAACGGCAATTTACATAAAAAAGATTTTGTCTGAAATTTACGGACGGGAAAACGCTTCTTCCGCGCCGATTTTGTACGGTGGTTCGGCGGGGAAAGAAAACGCCGGCGAAATAATAAAAAACGGCGGAGTGGACGGGCTTCTCGTCGGACATCAAAGCTTGAATCCTGAAATTTTCAGTGAAATGCTGATATCGGCGGAGAACATTTAATTTTGGGAGGATTTAAATTATCATGAATTGCGAAGCTTAAAATTAGGTCCGGTTGAGCAAAAACACCTTGAAAAAATAAAGAATTTTTGCAACCAAATGACCTGATTTTTCAAGTTTCGCAATTCAAAAAATTATGAATTTTAAAACCGTCAAAGATATTGAAAATTTGAAAGGCAAGAAAGTTCTGCTTCGGCTTGACCTCAACGCGCCGATAGTCAATGGCGCCTTGCGGGACGGTTTTCGCGTCAAAAAATCTATGACCACTCTTAATTTTCTCCGTGAAAACGGAGCCAAAACCGTAATAATAAGCCACATCGAGAGCGCCGAAACAAAATCTCTGAAAGCCGCTTACGAATATTTGTCCGAGTTTTTCCATATCGCTTTTTTTAAAGACTGTTTCAGCGCGGAAACTAAAAACGCGACAAGCAAAATGAATGAAGGCGATTTCATTCTCCTCGAAAACTTGAGAATCTGCGAGGGTGAAGAAAAAAATTCCGAATATTTTGCCGGGCAGCTGGCCTCTCTCGGAGAAATTTACGTGAACGAAGCTTTTTCCGTATCGCACAGGCGTCACGCCTCCATAGTCGGAGTGCCGAAATTCTTGCCGAGCTTCGCCGGAATTTTGTTTGAGGAAGAAGTCGTCAATCTGTCTCGCGCGTTCAGTCCGGAGCATCCTTTTCTTTTCATCTTGGGCGGCGCCAAGTTTGAAACAAAAATGCCCTTGATTGAGAAATTCCTGAAACTGGCGGACTTTGTGTTTGTCGGCGGCGCCTTGGCGAACGATTTGTTCAAAGACAGGGGCTATGAAGTGGGATTATCGGTTTTATCGCCCAAGAAATTCAATCTTCAAAAGATTGCCGAATCCGACAAATTGCTTTTGCCGACTGATGTCGTGGTAAAAAACAATCAAGGTGTTTTTATAAAGAGACCGAGTCAAGTTTTAAAAGAAGATAAAATTCTGGACGGCGGTCCGGCCACGATTTCGATGCTGGAGAAAAAATTGTCCGCGTCAAGATTCGTCCTCTGGAACGGCCCTCTCGGCGATTATGAAAAAGGTTTCAGAGAAGGGACGGCCGAACTCGCGAAAACTATTGCCAAAAGCGGCGCGAAGTCAATCATCGGTGGAGGTGACACCTTGGCTGTCGTGTCAAAAATGGATTTGGAAAATAAATTTTCATTCGTCTCCACCGGCGGCGGCGCAATGCTCGATTTTCTCGCGAACGAAACCCTGCCGGGAATAAAAGCGCTTGAGAATAATATTTTACTCTGAATTACGAAACGGAAAAATTTATAGTCTGGTTGAGCAAAAACACCTTGAAAAACAAAGAGTTTTTGCGACCCGAGGACCTGAATTTTTGCGTTTCGCAATTCACGATTTTTTATGAAAAAATCAGTCGACGCGCGCCTATCATCGCGTCATCAAGTTTGCCCGCACCATAGCTGACCTCGCTGATTCGCAAGATGTGGAAGCCAATCACATCCTTGAAGCTCTTCGGTATCGTCCTAAAAAGATGGTGGCTTAATTTTAATTTGACTTTTGTCCAATATTGATTATTATATAAGTGTAATATAAAGTATTACACTTATATAATAAAAAATATGAGAAGCGTAATAAACATTTCATTGCCAAAAAGTATGGCTGATTTAGTGGAAAAAGAGGTGAAAAAAGGCAAATTCGCGACAAAAAGCGAGTTTTTTAGAATGCTTATTAGAGAACGGGAAGAAGGCTTTCTTTTAAAAGAATTAAAAGAAAGCCAAAAAGAAATTGCTAAAGGCGAGGGAAAAATTCTTCGTTCTCTTAAGGATTTGCGCTAAAATAATTTGATGGAAATCATATATTCTTCTAAATTCTCCAGAGAATACAAAAAACTGCCGGATCCTATAAAAAACAAAGCGGAAGAAAAAGAAATTGTTTTTAGGCAAAATCCATTTGATAATAGACTGAGGACTCACAAATTAAATGGAAAATTTGAAGATTTCTGGTCTTTTTCTGTTGATTACAAATACAGAATTATTTTCGAGATTTCTAAAGGCGGGAAATCGTTTATTTTTCATTCTATCAGCGATCACAGGATTTATAGATAAAAATTTTCTCTCATACCATCGCCGACTTGGACGGCGCGGAAAACATAGAAGAAAATCATATTTTGGAGGCCTTGCAATATCGGCCGAAATAAAAAAGGCGTATCAGTGTTTGCTAATACGCCTTTGTTTTTGTTTTAGATTTCTGCTTTCAATCAATTAATTTCATCACTTAGCCTGCTTAAAAGCAGTTCTTGATCTATCCTTACTTCAACATTTTCTGCTTTCTTTTCGCCTTTTTTGTTAAATTTTGCAAAAGCAGACTTCAATTTTTCTTGGGCTTGCATTAAAGAATTCGTCATCTCAGAATTAGATATAGTAGATTCGTCTTGATTCTGCAGAACATTTATTACCACTTCCGTGCTTGCCTCTAGGGCAGTAGTCAGAATGTCAGGGAGCACATGAGAATCTGTTTCCATGGCGCTGGCTGCGGAGGCTGATGTTACCAGCGTTCTTATCGGGTTTAGCACCGTGTGATAAGAACAATAATTACTCAACGCTCTGTCTCTTAATGTTACCGCAACAGCAAACATAGTCCCCAGAATCCTTACCAGCTCATCTTGCTGTTTTTTGTACGAACCGACAATTTCCTTGAAATGTTCCTTTGTTTTTTCAACAGCTCCGGGAGATAATTTTTCCATTATCTTGTCATCCACCCCCAATACGGGCAGTGAGGTTATTTCAGACATTAATTCCCGGTAGTCGTTCAGGTTTACTGTCCCATCTTTTTCCTTGTCCTGAATCATTTCTAATAATCCAACTATATCTTGATGGGAGACAAGAATTTCCTGAATGCCACAAGCTATGTTTTCAATGCCCATTTGAGATTCAACATAAGAAGATCGATAGCATTCGTCAATTTTTGTTAGCGCTTCTTCTCGGGTCATTTCCTTAATTTCCGTTTTTTTACTTAACCCTAGTTTTGTCCACCCCCAACCCGGTTTAGAAAATTTTGACATCAAATCTTGAACTTTCTGGTCCAGTATCTTGAATTTATCCTGCGCGGTTTTGGTTTTTTTCAAACCCTCCTTCAAAAAGTCGATTGATTTAATATCTGTTACTGGTCTACTTTCCTTTGGTGTTATTTGAGTTAGTAGCATTTTCCCCTCCTTTACTGATTAAGATTTTTAAGTAATTTGCAGCATCATTGTTAAGACAATGGCATGCCGCTTTTACGATTGTGCTCTGTATATTTTTTGGCAGATTGCAATTCTTCAGAATATCTGCGATTTCTTTTGCAATTCCAAACCAAGATCTATTACGATTTAAATTGCTATTAAATATTTTTGTCACTTCAATTATTGTTGAACACAATCTGTCAAAAAACCTGCTTTCAAGAGTTAAGAAGGTTGGAAAATCTTTCGTCATTATTTCCAGAAAACATGAATCATTTCCGAAAATATCTGTCCTTTCCCCATGAGACTTGCCTATTTTTGATATCTCAATTGACAATGACAAGCAATTGTTCTTACTTCTACAAAATTCCCACCAAAAACTACTACTCCCTAATAATTTACTGTAATCCTTATTATTGTCAGTGTTTTTATCTGCCCTGACCACAAGAAAAGATCTTACCTCGTCACACAAAAGAAGATTGTCAGACTGATAATCATATCTTGCTCTAATAAAACTCTTATTTTCCCCGTGTATCGTTATCCAGTCACCATCTTCAATTGTTGGAAACTGGAAAGGATGTCCTTCTCTGACAAGAGTCTCTAAATCGGCTTTCCAGGAACCCGCTGATGGAAATCCGTTAATAGAAAAAAAGGGCGCTGAAACTTTTTCCTTTGAAAGCAAAAAAGCGTGCTCTTCGGCCAGCAGGGAAACAAGATCTTTGTATAATTCTCGCCGGCTATTGTCTCTTCTTATTCTGCTTGCGTAATCCTCATTATAATTATGAGATTTGCTAAGCAACGGCTCAAACCTTATTCTCTTTGTGGCCAAATCTGTCATTTCTACAAGTTTAGCAATCCTATCAATAGCCTGATTTCTAGCAGGCATCTCTTTTTCCATTTTCATTTCTCCTTTTCAATAAAGTTAATATTGTCAAATAACTGTCCATTAAATTCCCCATTGGAATTTATCTGCCATAACAATAACTTAATTCACTACAAATGTCAACTAATTATGTCAAATGTTGTTTTGTTGGTGATAAAATGTTATTTTAAGGCACTTATTCACATAAATAATTTGACGAAAGTGGTCGTCATTTGCTACAATATAAAATATGGAATTGGAAAGATATTTACTGAAATTGGGTTTCAGCCAAAAAGAAGGCGCGCTTTACGAGGCCATAATTGAGAACGCCCCCATAAGCATTACGGAATTAGCCAAGTTGTCCGGGCTTAAAAGAACATCTCTGTATCACTTATTGGAAAAATTAAGGAATTTCGGCTTCATAGAAACCACTATTCGAGGCAAAAGGAAATTATTTATTCCCGCCGAGCCGGAGCGGTTGAAAAAGATTGAAACGAACAAGGAGGAAGAATTGGATACCACTAAAAAACTGGTGGAAAAATTGATCGCTTCCGCCGTTTACCACTTTGGCGATAAGGGATTCAATAAGCCGAAAGTCAGATTATTCCAAGGGAGAGAAGAGATTAAGGGGATTATGGAGGATGTTCTTAACTGTAAAAGCAAAGAGTATTGGTACCTAGGCTCAATAAAACTTTTGGAAGATTTGTATCCGCAAAACTATTGGCAGAAATTTATCAAAAGGAGAAACGAGAAGGGTATTAAAAGCTATTCCATTATAAATGCGGAAGATGCGGCGGATTATAAATATAATGACCCATTGAGGGAAGTGAGAGTTTTACCAGAAGGCAACAATTTCGCCGTGGTGGTTGTCGTTTACGACAATAAATTCGGGGTTATTTCCTCCAAAAAAGAAAACTACGCTTTTGTGATTGAAAATCAAGAACTAGTGAATGTCTTTAAGTTGTTTATTAAAATTGTTTGGGATGGATCTACTCCGTTGGCCATTAAAAACAATATTGAAATCTGAGAGTTCGAGGTTAAATTAAAACGGATTTTTGGCGCCACGGACTTCAAAGTGGAGGTGTGGGCCGGTGGACCGACCGGTTGTGCCGACATAACCGATTATCTGGCCCTGAATGACATACTCTCCTTCGTAAGAAATATTTTGAACCATATGCCCGTATACGGTTTGAGTTTTATTCGGATGTTCTATAACCGCGTAATTTCCATAACCGCCGTTCCAGCCGTAATTTTTGCTTATAACGACGACGCCGGAAGCGGCGGCGAATATCGGGGTGCCAACGGGGGCCGCCAAGTCAACGGCGTTCCAACCGTGAAGTCCTTGGCTTTTTCTTCCTCCTTCGATCGGACGAATGTAATATCCTTCATAATAAGGTCCGCTTCCTCCTCTGAATTTTGAATGCGGCCCGGCCGAGCTGCCGCTTGTCGATTCCATTTGTCCGTTCGGGATGATTATCGTATCGCCGTCAACGAGGGGCGAGTCGGCTTTTAAGTTATTGTACTGAAGAACTTCTTCCAGCTCTCCTTTATATTTCGCCACCACTTTTTTAATATTATCCCCCGATTTGACCGTGTATCTGACGCCTGAAATAGGAAGGATAATCAGAGTGTCGCCTTCTTTTATGTAATGCCCGCTTTTAATGTCGTTGGCCCAAGCGATAGTGTTTGCCGACACATTGAACATTTTGGCTATTAGCGACAAGGTATCGCCTTTCCGCACCACATACGAGCTTATCGTTCCATTGGAACCGCCTTCTTCTATATCGGCAATCGTGCCTGAAGGACCGGCCTCAGGAAGCAATGCTTCATTCCCGACAATGGCAATGTCTCCGCCTCCTTTTGCCGCGTTGGGATCGGAATTCGGCGCGGCTTGAAGCAGAGGCATATTTTGAGAGTTCGTATCCGCAAGCGGGACCTCTTGTTTGACATCTCCTCCGGAAAATATGTTTGAGAAAAATGAAGCCATGCTGGCGTCGGCTGCTACCGGAAAACCCAATAACATCAAACCCAAAACAAACCTTCCGCATAAAAGGCCTAAAAATAACGATTTTATCGTCCAATTCGCTCGTTTTACTGAAAAATGCGAATCAGAGTCTTGTGTTTGTGGTAAAATAAGCTTTTTTTAGTTAAAATCATTGCAACTTTCCTGAAAAATGGCCTTGTTCAGCCATTTTCTGCCAAAATCCGGCAGAAATAATGAAAAAGTCCGTAAATTCAGACTAGGTATTCAATATAGCTTTTGGACAGAGGAAGTCAACGGGCAAAAATGATGCCTGTGGATAACTTTTCGCTCCGATTGCCTTTCGGAAAACGCGCATAATTTTCTGCTGAAAATTTGCTATGCTCGCGCCGCCGCGCTTGCGCAATGTTTTGCGAAAGGCAATCTTCGCTCCAGCAGTAAAATGCAAGGCTTTTAAAAAGAGAATGCTCGCTTTGATGGCGGAGGGTAAGACTTTGGAAAATATCTTGAATTACAAAATATTCTTCTCTGCTATTCCTACAATCTGCCACCTAAAACCCACAACCTTCTTCTGTGGTATAGTTTCCCGATGGATTATTTAAAAGGGTTAAATGAAAAGCAGAAAGAAACCGTTTTGCATAAAAACGGACCGCTTCTTGTTCTCGCGGGAGCAGGTTCGGGCAAAACGAAGACGATCACCCACAGAATTTTCCATCTTGTAAGCGAAGGAGTCGCGCCTCGCCAAATTTTAGCAATCACTTTCACAAACAAGGCGGCGAAAGAAATGAGGGAGAGAGTAAGCCATCTTTTGGAATCAAGTCCATTGGCAAAACTGTCAATTTCGGGCAATGAAAGCCCTTTCGTGAGCACTTTTCATTCTTTGGGCGTTCGCATCATCAAGGAAAATTCCAGAGAACTGGGCATTCCTCGGCATTTCACTATTTTTGACAAAGCGGATTCATTGAAAGCGGTTAAAGAAATACTCAAAGAGCTGGACATTGATTCCAAACAATTTGAGCCGTCAAAAATTTTAGGAATAATCTCCAGAGAAAAAGGATGCCTGACGGCCGTTGAAAATTATTTGGAAAGGGCAAGCGCCTTCAAGGGCTACTCTCTGAATAAAGTGGCGGCTGACGTTTGGACGCTTTACGAAAAACGGCTGGGGCAAGAAAAGTCGCTTGATTTCGACGACCTTTTGCTCAAAACATATCGGCTTCTGCGCAAGAACAGCGAGATTTTGGCTTATTATCAAGATTTGTGGCGATACATTCACATCGACGAATATCAAGACACCAACAAAGCTCAGTATGAAATCGTCAAACTTTTGGCGGAGAAAAGCCGGAACATCTGCGCCGTCGGCGACATTGACCAGAACATTTACGGCTGGAGAGGCGCCGACATTCAAAATATTCTGAATTTTGAAAAAGATTATCCCGAGGCAAAGGCGGTGATTTTGGAAGAAAATTACCGCTCCACTCAGACCATACTCGCGGTGGCGAACGGAATCATAGAAAAAAACACGATGCGGAGAAAGAAAAAACTTTTCACCAAAAATCAAGAAGGCGACAAGGTGACGCTTTTTGAAGCTCACAACGAAAATGAAGAGGCGCGTTTCATCGCGGAAAAAGTCAAAAGACTTATCGCGGACGGAGTGGCGCCGAAAGAAATCGCCATTCTCTACAGGGCAAATTTCCAATCGCGCGTCATTGAGGAATCTTTTTTAAATCTCAATCTTCCTTATCAGCTTCTCGGCGTCAAATTCTTTGAAAGAAAAGAAGTGAAAGACACGCTTTCATATCTGCGCGCCGCTTTGAATAAAGACAGCTTGAGCGACATCAAAAGAGTGATAAATTTTCCGGCGAGAGGATTGGGAAAGGTGACTATCGCCAAGATATTTGCCGGAAGAGAGTCGGAATTGCCGGCAGGAACCAAGGTAAAAGTGGCGAATTTTTACGGACTTTTGGATAAAATAAAAGAAAATGTCCTTTCTCATAAACCGTCGGAACTGATTAAATTTATCGTTAAAGAAAGCGGGATTGGAAACGAGCTGAAAAACGGAAGCGATGACGACAAGGAGAGGTTGGAAAATATTATGGAGCTCGCGACCTTGGCGAAAAAATACGATTATCTGCCATACGGAGAAGGAGTTGAGAAATTGATTGAGGAATCGGCTTTGTCCACCGACCAAGACTCGCTCGAACAAGAGAACGGCGCCGTAAAAATGATGACCGTTCACGCTTCCAAAGGGCTTGAATTTGATTATATTTTCGTTTCCGGACTTGAAGAAGACCTTTTCCCGCACCAAAGAATCGGGAGTATGCGCGCGAGCATTGAGGATTCCGAGGAAGAGCGGCGGCTGTTTTATGTGGCGATAACCAGAGCCAAGAAAAAACTTTTTCTTTCTTACGCGCGGACAAGGACGATTTTCGGCTCGCTTCAAATGAACAGCCCGTCCCAATTCCTCTCCGACATAGACGCTGAATTTATTGAAGAGGAAAAAAGTTTTGAGTATAGAGAGAAGATAATTTATATGGAATTATAAAATTATAAAGAATTTGGTACTCCGACTACCAAGCGGCTTGGTAGTCGGAGTACCAAATCAGACCGCCAGATGACTGTCAAAAATAAATACTATGAATGAATTTTTAAATATTAAAGCGAAAAAATCGCTCGGGCAGAATTTTTTGAAATCAAAAAAGGCGCTTTCGGCTATGGTTGAGGCGGGGGAAGTGGGAGAAAAGGACATTGTCCTTGAAGCTGGCCCCGGCAAAGGCGCCCTCACGGAGGAATTGCTCAAAAAAGCCGATAAAGTCATCGCTGTTGAAAAAGATGATGTTTTAATGGAATTCCTCCGCCAAAAATTCTCCGCAGACATCGCCAGTGGCAAGCTCGAGCTCATTCACGGCGACATTCTTGATTTCAACCCCACAACCCACAACCTAAAACCTAAAACCTACAAACTTCTGGCAAACATTCCTTATTACATCACCGGACAATTTTTGCGAAAATTTTTATCCGGCGAAAACCAGCCTTCCAAAATGGTGATCCTCCTTCAAAAAGAAGTGGTCAAAAGAATTGTCGCCAATGACGGAAAAGAAAGCATCCTTTCCATAAGCGTAAAGGCTTACGGCAAACCGAAGAATATCGGCAAGGTGTCAAAAGAAAATTTTTCTCCGAAACCTAAAATCGATTCGGCGATATTGCTCATAGACGACATTTCCCGCGTTTTTTTCAAGGACGACGGCGAGGAAAAAAAATTTTTCGAACTGGTCAAAGCGGGATTCGCTCACAAAAGAAAACTTTTGGCAAGAAATATGGGACATTTGGCAAAAAACAGAGAAGATTTGGAAAAAATTTTTGAAACCTGCGCAATCCCCCCGAAAGCTAGGGCTGAAGACATAAAACTTGAGCAGTGGAAACGGATTACAAAGGAAACCCTATGCCAGCTTTAGTCATTAGGCCTGAAGAAGGCAAACGGGAACAAGATTTACCCGTATAAATATAACATCTCGAAGATTTGGTGTAATCGCCCAAATGCCATGCCCCAGGCGCGCCAATATTGTAATGTTCATACAAACGAGTAGCGAAGGAATATTCCAAAGCGCCCGATGTTGGAAAAGACGAGGAAAGATAGAGCGGATCAAAATATATCCACAGTCTCGCGCTGCAAACGCAAGGAATCGTAAAAATAGCGCGGCCTCCGTACGGAGGACCGGCTTTTGCCGACGGAATCAAGCTGAACAAAAGTAAAAATGCTAATGCTATTAAGGATGATATTCTAAATATTTTCATAAAATTTAAATTTTAATTGAGAATTCAGTCGGATCTTTACTTGTGCCATTGCCGCTTTCGACATAAAGCCACCCTTTAAGATTTTTGCCTTTAACAATATTTGCGACTTTCTGCAATCTGTAAATTTCAGACAGAGAAGATGCTTTGAATTTCAATGTTCTGCCGTCAGAAGAAGGTAATTTAAAAATATTTCCAAAACTCGAATATATGTTATTTCCATCTGAGGCAAAACCTGAGCCAGAGAGCGTGATTTCTTCGTCAAGCAGGGCGACGGAAGGAGAGACCCTGCCAATAATCGGTCTCTTTACGGGAGTATTTGTCACCAAAAAAAATACATCGAAGCCTTGATTTTTGCTTGTTCCGTTTTCATTTTCAACCCAAATGCCGTATTCTCCGATTGGCAAATCCTTGGGAAATATAAAGGATAAAGAGGAACTGCCGTCGGCTTTAATATCCTTAATCACATAGCCGTCTCCAAGGTGAATAATGTTTGCCGTCGGCGCGAATCCTTCTCCAGCGACAGAAATCATGGCGCCGGGTTTTATTTGATATTCGGAAGTGTTATAAACTCGCACGCCCGGCGCTTCAAAAGAGGATTTGAGAAAAGTCGACACGGAGGAACCGTCAACAGGAGAAGTTGAACCGTTGTCTTTAGAATTCGCGCTTTGACTCGCGGATTGAGAACCGGAAGAAAATGATTGTTTTTTCGTATCGCCTTCTCCGATCAAAGAATTGAGCTTCAGACGAGTTGTAATCCCCACAAACCCCGTTCCTTTTTGAAGTCCCAAGGGACGCAAAATATCCGAAGCGTAAAGCTCTTGAAATTTCACAACGGCGTTTTTAGTCAGCGTTCCAAAAAAAACAGTTTCATTGCCCGAAGAGCCCTCGCCGTAAGACGAAACTTCCGTTTCGGGGTTGCCGTTCAACACTCTCTGTAAAATCCTAACGTCTTCATTCGTGTCGCCTATTTTGAGATCTTTAGTAAAAAAGAAAGAATTTTGCCGTTTATCATCACTTAACGCAAAAGAGTCTTTTGCGCTTAAATAAAAAAAGAAAATAATCGAAAAGACGGATAAGAAAACGAAAAAAAGAAAAGGTTTTTTAAAATCAAAAATGCCCATACTAAAATATGCTTAAGTATATATCATTTTGAATCGCGAAACTATATTTTTCAGTTATCCTCCGAAAATTGCCGATTTGCCTATCCAATAATTTTTATCTTTGGTATAATTTCAATAAGTTTCATTTGAATAATTTGAAATCGCGATCTAAAAAAATAATTTTATTATTTTCGACTTTTTCCATACTTGGAGGGGTGTTTTTCTTATTGATGGGAATGAAAAAAGAACCCCCCGCGAAGACAAAAGCAATCACTGAAGTTAAAGTCGTGAGAAATCCAGCGGAAATTATGAATGTTGATTCGGACGGAGACGGGGTCAAGGATTGGGAAGAAACTCTGTGGGGACTTGATCCGCATAATCCCGACACCGGCAATACAGGCGTGCCGGATGCGGAGAAAGTCAGAAGGAAAATGAAGGAAATTGACGAAAAATCTCTAAATAATTTGAACGGTAATATCGCGGGTAATCAATATGCCACCGACACAGAAACGAATCTTCTAGGTAAGAAACTTTTTGCCGAATACATAAATTTGAAACAATCCCGAAATTTAAATGACGATTCCATAAACAAGGCAATGATGAATCTGGTGTCGGAAATCAGAAACAAAGACACGGTGACGTATTATTTTGTCAAAGATTTAAAAACTTTCCCCGACTCTGACAAACTCTCTGTAAAAAAATATGGAAATTCATTCGCTATGATAAGAAATAAATATGACAGTCTGTATATGCAAAATCCCGTAGTCGGCTCGGAAGATCCAGCCGGCATCACAAGCCCGGAATTCACCAGAGGCGTCGCGCGTGCCTCCGATCTCTATCTCAAAATGACGCAAGAATTGTCAAAATTGCAAGTTCCCAAGGGTCTCGCGGATGCTCATACGGAAATTCTGAACGACTACAGAGCGAGCGCTGAAGGACTTAAGGGATTCGGTTCGCTTGGAAATGATCCCATTGTCGCGATGATCGGTCTGCAGAAACATTCGGACGCGGCCAGCAAGGAAAACAATTTGCTTAGGTCAATAGCCGATTATTTCTTAAAAAACGGAATAATTTTTTCCGAAGAAGAATCGGGCAATTTTTGGAATAAAATATGAGAATGGGATTTTTCTATAAAAAAATATCGGTTGTTGCGATTATCTTGTCAATGATGTTCTCCGGACTTTTTTTTAGCCTGACGACGGAAACAGCAAAAGCTCAAATTCCCGGCATTCCCATTCCGGGCAATGACTATGTGCCCGTAGTCCAGCCTCCAACCCAAGAAAAATATGTGGGTGTTACGATTTTTGGTCATGTTATCCCTCACACCAGCTTGAACTCAATTTATATTCTGGTTATGAAAACTCTTTTGGCACACATCACGGACAGCATAGTCGACTGGATTAACAACGGCTTTGAAGGGGGACCGTCTTTCGTGACGGACCCTAAAAGTTTCCTTCTGGGGGTGGGAGACGAAGTGGCGGGTGAATTTATAAACGGCACCGAATGGGGCTGGGTTTGCGACCCCTACAGATTAAATATAAAAATCGCTTTGTCTTTGGGAACGGGTAATTTCAAGAGGAAAAGAAAATGCACCCTGACTGGAATTATCAACAACTTTAACAATTTTTTTAACGGAACTTTTAAAGAGGGCGGGTGGCAAAGCTGGTTTCAAATCACAACTAACCCGAACCAAGCCCCTTTCAGCGCCTTTCTAAGCGTTGATGCCGAACTTCAAAAAAGAATCAAGCAGCGCAACGATATGGAGCTCAAAAAGCTTGACTGGGGCAAAGGATTTTTCTCTTCTCAAGAGTGCTTGGCTTATGACAAAGACACCAAGGAGTGCGTGAAGTGGGGGCCAGTCAAGACTCCTGGCACAGTCATTGAGAGTCAGCTGGAAAACACCTTGGGCTCAAGTTTAAGACAAATGGAAATAGCTGATGATATAGACAAGATAGTGGGCGCGCTTACGACTCAACTGGTAAAAATGGTTCTTCAGAAAGGATTATCCGCTATGAATTCAAACAAAGGATGGGGTGGCACTTCTCAAGACTTCACGAATTCCGGTTCAAATAATAACAATGATGTAAAAAAAATAACCGGCTGGTGCGCCGCCAATATGACGCAAGTTTTCGCGGGCGACGAGATCACCTGGACGGCTTCCGTGTATGACGGCACAACGGACAAAAACGCGACATATGTCTGGGAAGGCGATGAAATCAAGAGCGGGCTAGAGCATAATAACGCGCCCGATCTTGACACCGTAAAAATCGCGTATAAGAGACCCGGAACAAAAAATGCCTCCGTCACCGCCGCCAAAAACGGCAAAACAATCAAACTAACCTGCGAAAACAATGTGGCTGTTTCAATCAAAAGCGACGCTTGTTTCGCCGATAAAGATTACGCTTCCGTCGGCGACAAGGTGCTTTGGACGGCGATGACTCTGGACGGAGCGCCCGCCACTTACGAATGGAAATCAAGCGACCCCGACGGGCCGTTCGGAACGAGCACCAGCGTTGAAACGATTTATAAAACAGGCGGAACAAAGGCGGCAATGGTTGACGTAACAAAAGAAAACAGAGCGACCAGCACAGTTGTCTGCAGCACCAAGGTCTTGGTCTCGAGCGGCAAACTTGCGGCTTCTTGTTCGGTCGATCCGCTCTCTGGCGCCAGAAATACCACCCAAAATGACGGAATGCAATTCATATGGACAGCCGCGGCCACGGGAGGAGCTGGCGAATATTCTTATAACTGGGCGGGTACTGATAATCTTTCCGGAAGCGCCGCCACGACTTCCGCCAGATATTCCATACCGGGAAACAAGGCGGCTCAAGTAACTGTCAGCGACGGCAACGAAATCGTCACGGCCAGTTGCGACGACAAAGCCATCGTCAATTGAACGCCAAACGGTCAATAAAAAATGAAAAAATTCATACCTTACATTTTCATAACATCGTTCATGGGGGCTTTTCTGGCGCTTTCTTTTTATCCATCGTTTGCTGGAATTCCTTTAGGACCAAAAGCGGCAGAGGCGCAGATGACGCAAGACCAAACGCAAACTCCGGAAACGCCGCAAAAAAATGGAGTGTGGACTTGGGTTAAAGACAATTTTGGTCTCGGAGCTTGGGTGGCGACAGGTAAAGATTATTTGGAACATCCTCAACGCATAATCCCCGGACAGGTGCTGATCCAGAAAGGTGTGGACGCGGCGGGAGACTGGGGAGCAGAAAAAATCACGGACGCTACGATCGGCAGATTGTTGGTGTGGATTTCTGATTTTACTTGGTTTTTATCAGCCAGAATATTCAATCTTTCGACTTATCTTTTAGATTACGCGGTTGATTTTTCCGTAAAAGATTTTAAGAAAAATATAGAAAATATTGGAGTCATTGATCAAGGATATAAAATAATTCTCAATGTCGCCAATATGATTTTTATTTTCATACTGCTGTACATCGCCATCCAAACGATACTTGGACTCAGCGGAGGTGACATAAAGAAACTTTTAACCCATGTGATTGTGGTCGCTTTGTTTATAAACTTCAGTCTTTTTATGACCAAAGTCATAATCGACGCGTCCAATATCGTGGCTATGGGATTTTACAACGCTGTGAGGACCGAGGTGGGGAAAACTCAGCCCGAGGCCGGTAAGAAGCCGGAGGCGATGGTGTCCGTCGGCTCCATCTCCACCACTATGATGGCGGGCTTGAGATTACAGAGCCAAATGCCGTCTCCGGATTCAGTCTACAACAAGACAGACCCATACAAAGGGTTCACCAATTTCAACATAGCGATGAATCAATTAGGCGGTTCCGCCCTGTTTCTCGTTTCAGCTTTTGCTTTTTTCTCTGCCGCTTTTCTGTTTATCACAAGATTTATCGCCCTTTTATTTTATATGCTTTTTTCTCCAGTCGCTTTCTTGGGAATACTTGCTCCTGAAATGTTTAAAGAATATTCCTCAAAATGGTGGAAGGGGCTGCAGAGTCAGGCGATTTTTGCTCCGGTTTTTCTTTTTATTGTTTATCTGATTTCCAGCATAATAAATTCCGGCAAATTATGGGAGGCGGTAGGTGGAAGCTCGAATCCAGCGGCTGATTTTTATGACGCTTTTTCCTCATCCGGCCAAGGGGGGTCATTCCCGATAATAATGAACTATGTGATCTTGATCGCGCTTATGATCGGCGGGCTCATCGCCGCGAAAGCGATGGCGGCGCAGGGTTCCGCCGGAATGGTCGCTTACGCCGACAAAGTCCGCGGCTGGGCGCAGGGCGTCGCTGGGAGAAACACGGTTGGCAGAGCCGCTTATTTGGCAAATAAATCGGATTTTGTCAATAATCTGACCACCGAATCGCCATTTTGGGGCGGATTGACCAAAAAAATAGTGAAAAGAGGAGAGAAACTTGAATTCGGAGGAACTAAAGGAGGCTTCGCCAAACAACAAAAAGACGCCGTCAAACAAAAGAAGGAGATCGCTGACGAAATAGCCCAAAGCAAAGCTAGGCAGTTGGATAAGTCAATAAGAAAAGAACAAAGCTTGATGGATGAGAGAACGCTACATCAGTTTGATTTAAGCAATGAAGTGCTAAAATCGCAGAAAAAGATGGATGATGTGAAAAATGAACATAAAGGTTATGATGAGTTAATGGAAAAAGCAAGAGAACTAGAGGCGGAATATCAAAAATTATTTGCCATATCGAGTAATTCAATGGTTCAATCGGACATCGATGCCACTGATGCGGCAAGAAGAAAATTTAATGCGGCTAATATTAAATTGGAAGATGAGAGATCAAACCTTCAGAGACGGGGTGTTGACACAGATAGATATGAAGCTGAGTTAGAAAACGCCAAAATGGATCTTGGTAGGGATCAGGAAAATATTAAAAATTATGAATCCAAGACCGATAATATCAAAAGTAGATTGAACAATCTTACGGCGCAAAGAGATAATGTTAGAAACAAAATGAGAAGAGAGTACGCGAAAAATCTTCCTTGGGCTGCGTTTGGCAAGAGTCTGTGGGGTGATAAACTAGCCTTCTTAGACAAGATATTTCCTTCATACACCGAGGCGGCGGATGAAATAAGAAAAAGCAAAAGCGATGCCGAAACGATTTTGAAAATGATAAAGAAGCAAGCCAAAGAGGAAGCCAAAAAAATGAATAAAAAAGAAGGAGGGGAAAAACCTGAAGACGAAGAAGAGGAATAATAAAACAACAATCAAAAAAATATGAATTACAGCGAACAGATATTAAAAGCGAGGTTTGAACAGCTTCCCGAAGGC
>JAGXAA010000070.1 GCA_018971765.1 Patescibacteria group bacterium | reverse complement strand
TCCGCAACCAAATTTTCATAAAATTATGGATTACGACAACGAACCGTCGAAAGTAGTGTTTGAGGGCGAGGAGTTTCCGCGATTTACCCGATCTTTTCAAACGCCAACGCCAAAAATCATTCAGTGGGTTATTAAATATTCCGGCGGATATGTTAAAGACAAGAAGCAGGCGAGTTTCGTTTTGCTTGGTTTTGCGGTAGTGGCGATTATTGTTTCGCTGTTTTTGATTTTTGGCGGGGGTAAAACTCAAGTAATCCCCGTCAGAAAATTTTAAAAATAAACTTCATATGGATACCGAGCAAAGATTTCATAATACTTCTCGCGGTTTTACGCTAATTGAACTTCTTGTGGTTATTGCCATCATTGGAATTCTTTCAAGTGTTGTGCTGGCAAGTTTAAATTCTGCAAGAGCGAAAGCGCGAGATGCGAAAGCAAAAAGTGAACTTGCTCAAGTTCGGACGGCACTGTATTTTTATTTGGATAAATTCGGCACCATGCCAACCCCAGACCAAAATCCATATCGCGGGGAAGAGGCTGGGTTTAAAGATATCGCGCAACAACTCGTCACAGCTGGCTTCTTGGGTTCTGTGCCGCAAGCTCCGGCTAACCATGCTTATTTGTATTATAATTACGGGGCAGGAAGTGTTCCGGGAGGATTGTTAGTAACTTCTCTTGAATCGGTTGCATCCACCCTACAACCTTATCCCGGAACATGCAGGCCATGGAGTGGGAGAGTTAATTGGTGTGATACAGATATATTAAGTACAAATTATTGCCTTTGCAATCCCTATTAAGTCAAAAACATTCTTTGATTTGCCGCGACCAATCCAAAATCATAGAGGCAATGCGTTATTCCACCGCCAAGTTTCGACTTTTTCATTTTATTTCTCAATCTGTTTATGATAAGATTTTGAAATAATGACAACAACGCAACAAATTTTGCGATTTCTGCCTATAATCATCGCCACCGCCGGATTCTTTCTTGCGAGATACATATTCACAAAAAAAAGACGGAAAGAAAAGCTCGTCTGTCTTCTTGATTCGGACTGCGACGCGGTGGTACATAGCCGATATTCCACTTTTTTGGGCGTTCCGCTCGAAATATTCGGGATGTTTTATTTCGCTTTTATCGCTCTGTTTTTTCTTTCCGCGATTTTCCTGCCGCAGCTTAATTCTCCATATTTGCTGATTTTTATTCCAGCGATAGCTTTTGTCTCTTTCCTGTTTTCCATATACCTCGCGTCAATCCAAATTTTATTGATCAAAGAATGGTGCATGTGGTGCCTTATTTCCACGATTCTGACCACGCTGCTTCTTGCCGCCATTTTAATCGCGTCGCATCTCAATGTAAAAGGTCTTGTTGTGAACATTGTCAATAAATTATTTTTATGAAATCCGACATAATGCGATGGAAAGCGTACGAATACAATCACCGAGAGAAAAGCTCCGACTGGTTTTGGGCTGTCGGCATAATCGCTTTTTCAGCCGCCACGGCGGCGATAATATTCAATAACGCGATCTTCGCCATTTTCATAATCTTGAGCGCTTTCACCTTGAGTATGTACGCGGCGAGAAAGCCGGCGCTTGTCAATATCGAGCTCAATGACAAGGGCGTAATCGTCGGCAAAAATATTTATTTTTACCAAACATTGGAAAAATTTTGGGTGGCGAGAAAAAAATGGGGCAATGTCATACTTTTGAAATCAAAAAAGACTCTTCTTCCTTATGTGACAATACCGGCCGATCAAGTCGATTCGGAACAAATAACGAAATATTTATCGCGGCACATTAAAGAAGAAGAAATGAACGAACCTCTCACTCTGACAATAATGGAATATTTGGGTTTTTGAAACAAATAAAACCCTGTTGATCCTTGATGCCCGCTTGTTCAAATGTCCAGTTACGGCTATATTAAGATTGCGGCGCGACTAACTGCCCTCGTCGTTCAACGGATACCTGCCCGCCACGCCCTAAGCCCCTGTAGTTCAATGGATAGAACACAGGTTTGCGGAACCTGAAATTAAGGTTCGATTCCTTACAGGGGCACCACAAAGGAAATTGCAAGCAAGAGGGGTTCGCCTCGCTCGGCGGCCAGTTTGTATTGAATTTTCGGGGCAAAAACGAATTGGCGATTTTCTAAAACATGGTTCGAGCCGATTGTTTTCAGAAATGTTGTCATTTCCTCTTTGTTTTCACTCTCGACTAAATTTGCGGCTTGATTTAAGGACAAAACGAACTCACGAGTCGGTTCGAGCCAAGACAATCCTTTTTGTTCAAAATCTCTAATTTTCTCGCCAAGCTCGACCTTTCGGGTCATCAGTTTTTCTTTTTGTATTTTATAATCTTCACTAGAGATAACCTCGCCGAGATATACATCGAGTAATTTTTCGAGCTTGGCTTCAACAGCGGACAATTCTGCTTTGAGATTTTGAACAGTAGTTTTAGCTTTCTCTTTTGATCGCTCCTCGTCTTTTTGTAGTTCAGATAAAACTCTTTCAGTGTCTTGGCTCGACAAGGAAACTTTTTGAAGAAAAGAAGTGATTTGCTTGGTCAGCACTTCCTCTCGCAAATAATGCTTTTCTTGGCATGGTCCTTTCTTTTTGGTGCAGTGGTAGTAGTTATAATTTTTTTGTATTTCAGCTGTAATAGCACAACAGCACGAAGCACACTTTAACAGGCCAAGAAAAGCAAAGTGATGTTTGCGAATATCCTTTTTCTTGCCATGTTTGGCCATGACTTCTTGGCACATATCAAAAAGTTTCTTTGAGATTAACGGTTCATGAGTTCCTTCAAAAACTTCTCCCTTAAATTTCATAAGGCCGATGTAGAAAATATTTTGTAGAATCTTCTGCAAACTGCTGATAGATATTTTGTTGTTTTTGTTGCCGCGTAGATTATGTTTGACGCACCAATTTGCGAGAGAATGAAGCGGATATGCTCCGGTGGCGTAGAGTTCAAAAACTTTTCTCACCAACCGAGATTTTTCGGGGTCAATATCAACACCTCTTGTTTTAGGATTATTGATATAGCCCACCGGAGCCCAGCCAGGCCAAACTCCATTTCTGATTTTCTGTCGTAGCCCTCTTTTCACATTCTCTCGCAAATTATCTACAAAATATTTTGATTGCCCGAAAGCGATGTTGAGCATAAATAAAAAACCTTGTGGCGTTGGTTCAAACCAGAAACAGGGAAATTTGAGGGACTTAATCAAGCCGCGATCAACAAAATGAATAATCTTTCCGCCATCTACACTATTCCTTGCGAGACGAAGGGTGCCATGCGATTATTCCGTCTGCCTTCCCTTTTTCGAGTAATGACAACATTTCTGCGAATTTAATTCGTCCGGGCTCTTTGGCGGTTTTGGCCTCGCAGAGCGAGGCAACAATTTCAAGTTTTTCTTTGGCGGCATACTCTTGCAGCTCTACGAGCTGCGCTTCAATACTTAACACTTGCCTGTCGTCTTCCTCGGTGCTTTTTCTTGCGTAAAGTATATATTTCATAGTTTTGTTGGGTTAATGATTAAAAAACTTTCTTTTCTTCTTTCAAAATCGCCAATTCGTTTTTGCCCCCAAAATTGAATACAAATTAGTCGCCGAGCGAAGCGAGGCGGACCCCTCTTGCCGCTATAGTTCATAATAAAGTGTTGCCGTAATTTTCTGGATGTCTTGGCCGAATTTTATTGATTTTAAAACATTCGATTGCCGTGTTTCCTCTGCGTATCATACAATATCGTTTGCAATCTTCCAATTTCTTTTAACAGGGAGGCAGG
>JAGXAA010000069.1 GCA_018971765.1 Patescibacteria group bacterium | reverse complement strand
TGCCGCCCACCTTTTTTTCTCCGATGTTAATTCAATGTAGCCGAGATTGATGAAAATCAATCCTAAAACGACCCTCAATATGAGAGGCGCTAGCAGACTGAAAGTTAGAAGATTCGGAAATGTGTTTAACATTAAAATATTATACTCTCTTTCAGATAAATGACAAAATAATAGAGGTGGATTAAGATGTGCATGGCTGTCTTAAATTTCTAATTCCTAATTGACCTAATTTCTAATCAAATCCCAATGTCTAATAAAAAAAATAAAAACGAAGTTTTTGTCCTGCTTCACGACATAAGAAGCGTTCATAATGTCGGGTCAATCTGGAGGACGGCCAATACTGCCGGTGTCAGTAAAATATTTTTGAGCGGATACACACCATTGCCCGTGGACAGATTTGGCAGGGAAAGAAAGGATTTCGCCAAAGTCGCTTTAGGTTCGCAAAAATCCGTTTCGTGGGAATATGCAAAAAACCCAATTAGTCTTGTTAAGCGTTTGAAAAAGGAAGGAGTTTTTGTTGTTGCGATAGAGCAGGCGAAAAATTCCGTTGATTATAAAAAGGTGAAAATTAAAAAACCTGTTTTATTTCTTGTTGGCAATGAGGTGGATGGTGTCCCAAAAAATTTGCTTAATCTTATTGATGTTATCGCCGAAATACCGATGAAAGGCGACAAAGAATCCCTAAATGTTTCAGTGGCTTTTGGTATTGCGTTATTTAGGACTTTAAGAATTTAAAATTTTAGCAAAAAATCTTGACAAACTTAATAATTCGTACATAATCTGAAGCAGATAATTTGATAACGGGCTTAATTCTAACTACCTGTACTTTTATAAAGAAAGGAAAGGGACGAGTATGTTTAGAGATGTAGAAAATTTTTTCAGAAAATGGACAGGAATAATTATAACCTGCCAATTGAAAACTGAAGAAGAGCATATACTGAACATGGTGATGGATAAAGATGTTTCAGTCAGTGAATTAAAGAGAAATTTAAAGATGGATGCTGATAAAATTTCGCGAATCCTTAGGTCTCTAAGATGGTATCAAAAAGGAAAGAAGAAATTTTCTTTAATAAACGAGAATCATGATCCTAAAGACGCAAGACGAAGAGTAGTTTCAATTACCCGGCAGGGTATGAAAATTCTGGAAATAGTTTCTAATGAAAAGGAGCAGAAATGTAAAGAATTTTTTGGCTGTCTTAGTGAAGATGAACAAAAGATATTATTCACTCTGATAAAGAAATGTGTAAATTATTCATAGAGAATAATGGTTTGTCAGGACAAAAGAGAGCAGATCTTAATGGCTGCTCTTTTTTACAATTTCTGATGCACTGGACAGAAATGCGCCGAACGGGAACCGATTTTTATTCTTTGGATGACGCCACCGTCATTTTTTGGCATTTTTGAGTAAGTGTTTTTCTTAAAATGATACAAATAGCTTAACTAAATGATACAATTAAAGTGGCTTGAAATATGGACATTTTAATAATCATCTCAAAAAATGATGCGATTGAGGAATTTTAATGATACAATTACGGCGTATGGAAAAATTAACAGAAAGAGAGTTAAAAGTCCTTGAGTTTATAAGAAAAAACAAAAGAGCTGGCAATGCCGAAATAACGAATTATCTAGCATCTGCATCTGTTGGCGCTTCAAGGATTACCACAATAAGAAGCATAAACTCGCTTATAGAAGCAGGGCTTATTGAGCGAAAAGGAGGGGGCAGGGGCGTTTATTATGAAGAAAAATCAGTAAGCTCTTTCCTTTTATATTTTGATGCTGAAGAATATTTCAAAAAATCTCCCGATGAGAGAAGTGTCGCTTTTGAAAGATTTAATTTTGGTATTTTTGACAATGTTGGTGAAATTTTTTCTGAAAATGAATTGAAAGAATTAATAGATTTGAATGATAATTATGCCGAAAGAATTAAAAAACTTCCTCCCTCTATAATCAAAAAAGAGTTTGAACGGCTGACAGTGGAGCTTAGTTGGAAGTCGTCGCAGATAGAAGGAAATACATATTCTCTAATAGACACGGAAATCCTGATAAAAGAAAACAAAGAAGCGGAAGGGCACAAAAAGGAAGAAGCTGTAATGATTTTGAACCATAAAAAAGCTCTGGATTATATTTTGCGAAACAAAAATTATTTTCAAAACTTAACCTTGCGAAAAATAGAAGATGTCCACGGCATTATTGTTGACGGTTTGAGTGTTGCCAAAGGCTTAAGAAAAAAAGCTGTCGGGATTACCGGCACTAAATACAGACCATTGGACAACGAGTACCAGATAAAAGAAGCGATGGAGAAAATGATTGACTTTGCAAATAATAAATTAACCGACCAGTTTTCCAAAGCGATCTTTACGATGCTTATGATCGGCAACGTGATAATGTCCTTGAGGATGTCCTGTTGGGGCACCATGTTTAAAACAGGAAAATCGACACCAAAACAAGCAGGCCGTTGGCACAGCAACGCGACCTGCTTTTCTTTTTACAATTTCTGATGCACTGGACAGAAATGCGCCGAGCGGGAACCGACTTTGATGCGGGTGGTTTTTGGTTGTTTACGATGTTTGTTGCAAATCGTGCTTTAGTAGTCTAACATAGAAGTATGTCAAAAGAATTTGAATACAAAATTGAATATGATGTTGATAAAGAAACCGGCCAAGTTACCGCGACAATACCGGAATTAAACCATATTTCATCTTTCGGAGACACCTTTGCTGAAGCAGAAGCTAGCGTTAAAGAAGCGGCTGTTGGTTATTTGGAAGTAATTGTTAAGGAAAAAAAGGAGATTCCCAAACCGACATTTAAAACTGAAGGCACTTACATTAAATTGTTTGTCCCGAATGTCGTTAAATCTTCCTGATTTTTATGAGTAAGCTAAAACGGCTTAACGCCAAGAAAGTTATTCAAAAACTGAAAAGGGCCGGTTTTGTTGAAGCTCATCAACGAGGCAGTCATCTGTATCTAAAAAATAATAATGGTTCAAAAATAGTAACCGTGCCTGTGCATGGTTCAAAAGATATTCCTGTCGGCACACTTTATAATATTGTTGTTAAACAAGCCGGTTTGTTGGTGGAAGAGTTTAATAATCTTTAGTCATGCAAGATTCGTTGCTAGCTTGACAAATTCACTGGATCGTGCATAATGAAAGTAGTTAATTTTGATAAATAAGCTTGATTTAATTCTAGCCACAAATTGAGCTTTTCTTTGACAAAGCCGGCTAGGGCGGGAAAAGGGTGGAGATATGAAAAATAGAGCTATTTTTATATGCAGAGGCAAAAATCCCTTTATTTTAAGAGTTTACAATGAACTAAAGAATGAAGGGTGGAATATTTTTCTAAAAACCGTAGAATTTGTAGAATTTAAAGAAACAAGTGGGCTTTTTGATTCTGAAGAAGTAAAAGAGTTAATTTCTAAAGCTATATCGGGGACGAGCGATAATGTCACAATTGTGACAGACGAGACTTTGCGCCAGATAACCGCAGATCTATTTAAGACAAGGAAGATTGTCAATGCTTATGATGTCTTTGTTTGGCCAAATGAAGTGTTCTGTGGCGGTATGCCCAGGCGCATTGTAAGGATGAAAGAACTTGTGGATAACATTTTCCCAATTTTCAATGAAATTAAGAAAAAGGGGAAAGAGCCTGTGGTTGTGTGTGAAAACATTAGACCTGTTGCCATATAGTCTCAAACGAGACGAGATTCTCCCAAAAGGGGAGGAATTACGATGAATATCTCAGATGGTAGTTCCAAAGACCCGAGCAAACTTCCATAACCATATCGTCAAACAATCCGATCTTGTTTCTTAACGTG
>JAGXAA010000011.1 GCA_018971765.1 Patescibacteria group bacterium | reverse complement strand
GAGAATTTTTGAGCATGCCGCTCAAGTCCACGCTGTCATAGTTTTTGTCGTTTTGGGTCATATTGGCAATAATTTTATTGTTTAGTTTACCACGATTAGATGGCAGTGAGCAATACAAGAATGGGGGATACTATTCGATCAGCAAAAAAGCGAACATCAGAGCGATGCCGCCAAGGATGGAAATGAATTGAATTGCGGATTTTTTCGGGTCGGAGGTTTTGTGTATTTCGGGTACGAGGTCGGAGCCGGCGATGTAGATGAATCCGCCGGCGGCGAGGGAAATTATGAAAGGCGTGAACCCGCTTACATTCCCGCCAAATGACAAAGCCAAAGCGGCGCCGAGAACGGCGGATAAAGCGGAAAAAAAGTTGAAGAGCAGAGCTTTGATTCTCGAAAATCCGTAATGAATAAGCAAGCCGAATCGCCCAATTTCCTGCGGTATCTCGTGGAGCACCACGGCGATCGTGGTGGTGATCCCCACCTCCGCGCTTATCATATAACTGGCGGCGATGATTACGCCGTCGAGAAAATTGTGAGCGGTATCGCTTAAAAGTATGATATAGCCGGCGGGGCGGACCGGATTTTTTTCTTTGTGAATTTCGCATACGCCGTCGGTTTCGCCGTGGCTGTGCTTCCAATGAATGAACTTCTCGAGGACGAAAAAAACGATTATTCCCAAAATGATAAAAGCGGAAATGTTTGAACTTTTCATTCCGCTTTTAAACGCCTCGGGTATGAGATGAACGAAAGCGTCCCCGAAAAGAGCCCCCACGGAAAAACTGACCAAGACGAAAATTATGTTTTTCAAGACCTTATCGTTCACGGAAAGAAAAAAAAGCCCCGCAAAAGCGATGGAGCTGACTATTAGGACGCTGATAATGCCGTAGATTGATGCGGGTAGCATTTCAATTTATTAATTGATAAACATCAAGATGAAATCAAGTTTTAAATACAGTATAACAAACTTAACCAAAAAGAAAATTAAATTTTGAAGACGAAATTCGATGTGATATACTTTTTGAATATCAATTAAATTATAAAAAAATGGAACAACAAAAAAGAAACCCTCTTACGATACCTTTTGCGATAGTTGTCGCAGGAGCTTTGATTGCTGGAACTTTATTTTTAACAAATAAGAATAAGACCCAATCACCCGTGGCAGATATGAAAAACAATAAGAATGAAATCACGATAGAGCCGGTTTCTGCCGACGATCACATCTTGGGGAATCCGGAAGCTCCGATAATGATTGTGGAATTTTCCGACACCGAGTGTCCTTTCTGCAAGAATTTCAACGCGACTATGCGCGCGGTGATTGATGCCTACGGCAAAACTGGAAAAGTGGCATGGGTTTACAGGCACTTTCCAATAGACCAACTTCATTCCAAATCAAGAAAAGAAGCGGAGGCCACGGAATGCGCGGCGGAGCTCGGAGGCAATGACGGATTTTGGAAATACATAGATGCCTTGTACAAAAAAACTCCTTCAAACAACGATTTGGACCCGTCGCTTCTGCCGCAAATCGCGGAAGAGAACGGTTTAGACGGGACGAAATTTGAATCTTGCTTAAACAGCGGCAAATACGCCGGCAAAGTTGAAAAACAATATCAAGACGCGGTGGCGGCGGGAGGACAAGGGACGCCTTACACGGTCATCATTACGAAGCATGAAAAAATACCGATAAGCGAAGGGGCGATTCCATTCAGCGACGGACCGGTGAATATGAAAATGATACTTGATGATCTTGTTGGAAAAAATTAGGTCAAATAATTTTCAATTTCCAATCACTTATCAATAACCGTGAATTACGAAACGCAAAAATTTAAGTCCTCGGGTCGCAAAAACTCTTTTTATTTTCTCAAGGTGTTTTTGCTCAACCGGACTATAAATTTTTCCGTTTCGTAATTCAAAGTGATAAAGATTCTTATAGTCTAGCCATCATTCCCCTTAGTTCGCAGTATTCGCACTTATTATCGCCACATCTTTTGTCTCGGAACGAAAAATCAGAAATTTCTTTGACGATTTCTTTTATCTGATTTTGGAGCGCCTCAACATCGGATACAGAAATTGTAAATTTTTCTTTATGGTATTTGCCGACATCGTCCGGTTCGGTGAAATCTATTTCGCCGGAAACCATCTCGTATTTCCCTTTTTCGTAATTATCCAAAAGCAACTTGTAAAACACGAGCTGTCGTTTGTAATCGCCTCTTGAATTTTTCGTTTCCCCTTCTATTTCATTTCGGCTTTTCGGCTTGGAAGTCTTGTAATCGACGACATTGACATTTCCGTCTTCGTCAATTTCCAATTTGTCCAGCTTGCCTTTGAGAAGAATCGCGTCTTCTCCGCTTTCCGTTTTTTCGATCGGCAAAAAAACGCCGCCGATGTTGAATTCGTTTATAATAGACCTATTCCATTTTCCTTTATAAAAATCATAATAACCGCCGAGAGATTTCTCGCCTTTATTGAGCGATTCTTCAAAATCGGCATCGGAAAACGGCTGTTTCATCAAATAATTCCGGAATAAACCGAGAAATTCTTTCTTGCTCAAATCATCTTCGTTTTTGTATCTGTTAAAAAAATGGCTTAACGCGTTATGAACCGCCGTTCCATACATCTGATGCTTGCTTTGCGACTTGGGCAATCGAATCAAGTTGTTGAAAAAAAAATTCCACGGGCAATCAAGATAATTATTGACGGCGGTGACGGAAATTCCCTGTTCAAAAAAAATCTTTCTGAGATAATTTTTATCCTTAATATCCGTTCCGACATTCTTTATCTCAGAAAAAACGGATTCTTTTTGACGGGAATACTTTTCTTCATAATCTTTCGTGTCAGCGACATTGAGATGAGAGCCGTCAATTTCTCCCAAAAACTGACAAGGCAGAAGTTTCTCGCCGTTTCCTCCTTCCAAGGAATAAGTTATCGCCACTTCTTTTTTGGCTCTCGTCATAGCGACATAAAAAAGACGGCGCTCATCGTCAATTTTCGCGCCCGTCGGAACGGACGCGCCGCTTATCGGTATCTTGAAATTTTTCATTTCCCTTTTGTTGCCCCAATGACCGTCCGTAGCGCCGACAATATAAACGAATTCGTATTCAAGCCCTTTTGATCTGTGAGCCGTCATAATTCTTACTCCTCTATCGCCCGCCTTTTTAGAACCGGACTTTATGGAAATGCCGTGATTATCCAATATGTCCAAATATTTCACGAAATCGCGGAGCCGATAATCTTTATGATTTTGGGTCAGTTTTTTTATTTCTTCAAAGAGCGCATCCAACCGAGCGAGCTTCTCCGCGGAATTGCCGAGCGAAAGCAAATGATCCAAGAATCCGGAATCCCGAACGACCGTTTCAAAAAAATCAAGAATGTTTTTATTTTGAGAAAGCCGGCTCCATTTCAACAGATTATCGGCGACCAAAGAAACTTTTTCAAGATTTTCTACCCCGGTCTCTTTAAGCTTCGTCGAGTTTCTTAACGCGTCAATGAGAGGAATCTTTTTGGAAAAATTGCAGCGAAATATTTTTAAGACATCAGAATAATCAATGTCAAAAAAATCAAAACACAAAACGCGAGAAAGAAATTCGTCATTATTCAAATCATTTAACGAGCGCATAATCATCGCAAGCTTTATGATTTCTTCGTCTGAAAAAATATCTTCATCGGATTCAATGGTAAACGGAATTCCAGCTCTGGCAAGCGAGCGGGAAATGACGGGAGCATCATTGTTTTCCCTGTGAAGCGCGGCTATTTCATTGGGATTCGCGCCGTCTTTAATTTTTTTACCGATATCTTCGGCAAGAAAATTCATTTCGTATGTTGATTTTGAAAAAGGATAAACTGACAATGCGACATTTCGATGCCCCGCGTTCGCCTTGAGTCTCACTCTCAAGCTTTCATCTTTGACCGCATTTTTCTCGATAAGACTGCGCGCGGCGTCAAGTATAGTCTGGGTTGAGCGATAGTTTTCATCCAACCGAACAACCGCCGCCTCAGGATAAATGTTTTTAAAGTAAAGAAAATTATCCAAAGACGCGCCTTGGAAACGAAATATCGCCTGCTTTTCGTCCCCGACGACGAACAAGTTCGGGTTTTCGTGGAAACCGGAAATAAGCTCCAGCATTTTATTCTGGGCGCTATTCGCGTCTTGATGTTCGTCAGCCAAAAGGTATTGATATTTTTCTTGCAATTCCAAAAGAAGTCCTTTGTCGCGCGTCAGTGATTTTATCGTCTCAAGTATCATATCTTCATAGTCGTATAATCTTTTCCCCATTAAAGATTTCTCATATTTTTCGTAGACAATCAAAAGTTCCTTGTTTTTTTCAATGCTTTTTTCAATGTCCTTGTATTTCCCTTTCATCTCTCCGAAATATTTGCCGTTTTTGTGATGCAAGTCTTCTATGCCGGAAAAGTCTTTCTCTTGCTCTTTAATGATTTCGGCGAGTTTCTCGGGACTGACATTTTCCCTTTTTAAATTCCTGATTTCAGAAATTATCGGACGGACATAATGGAAGGAATCGCCGTATGGTTTCAACTTTTGAAGTTTTGACGAATTTATTATTTCTTCCAAAATCTTGATTTGGTCAATGTCAGTCGCGTTATTGGAGCCGATTATTCTCGGAAATTCTTCCGGATAATTTTTTATTATCTCATTGGCAAAGCCGTGAAAAGTATTTATGTTCACTTTGTAAGCCGCGCTTCCGATGATGTCAGCCAGTTTAGCCCGCATTGAGTAAACTCCCGATTCGGTGAAAGTCAAAGCGAGAATGCTGTCCGGAGATGCGTCGGTTTTCGCCAAAATATTGGCAATGCGAAGCGTGAGAATTGAAGTCTTCCCCGTCCCGGGTCCGGCAATGACCATAACAGGTCCTTCGATCGCGTCCACTGCTTCTTTTTGCCGCGGATTCAATTTTCCGTATAATTCTTCAAATTTCGAGGTTTTCATTGGTTAAAATTATAACATGAAATAAATTATCCCGAATTGCGAAATGCAAAAATTTACGGTCAGGTTGAGCAAAAACACCTTGAGAAAATAAAAAGGGTTTTTGCGACCCGAGGACCTGAATTTTGCGTTTCGCAATTCGGGGAAATTAGGTAATTAAAATTGCCCCATCGCCGGAAAAACAGCGATGGGGCAAAAAACGATGGGAGAAAATAACTTAAAAACTCAATGAAGACACCTTGACCTGCTCGAAATCAGGATATGAGTCTTCGTATAAATTTTTGCGCTTTTCTTTAATTTCTTTTTTTATGGAAGCGCAAAGATCGCAGACCTTTAAACTCCCACTGATGATAATTCCGCCAAACACTACGGAATTTTTAATTGAAGTCCTGTGCGGACAAGGAATTCTTCGCCACTCATCATCAATCTCCAGATCTCCGCAATCCAAACACATATTGACCTTGGGTGAATTGGGTGAATCCAAATAATCAGCGTCGGTAATCCTGTAAGAATTAACAAAATAATCCATCAACAATCTAAAAAAACTTTTTTTCATTTTTCCCGATTTTCTCGGGGTGGGAACGGGGTCGGTGGTCTCTCCTTCGCACATTTTACGCCTCCTCTCATCTAAAGAAAATAAAGTAATAAAAGAACAATCACATAGGATAATATCGTTAAAGATGGACAAAATCAAGCGCTACCCTTAAGTTTGGAACGCAACTCTTGATTTAATAATTCCTCAGTCTGTTTATCTTTTCGTGAACTCTTATTTTTTCGTGCGCTTTCGCCTCTATCTGCCTAATGCGTTCTCTCGTCACGCCGAATTCCTTGCCGACTTCTTCAAGCGTGTGGGTAATGCCGTCGGTCAAGCCGTGCCTCATTTCAAGAATTTTTTTCTCTTTGGGAGAAAGGTCCCCCAGAATTTCTTTGACTTGATCGGAAAGAATCCGTCTTGAAGATTCATTATCGGGAGAAAGAATTTTGTCATCGGCTATAAAATCTCCCAGAGTCGATTTGCCGTCATCGCCATCATCGCCGACCGGACTTTCCAAAGATACGGTGTCTTGATCTATTTTTTCAATATTGTAAATTTTTTCAACTTCGAGCCCCATTTCGGTGGCAATCTCTTCCGGCATAGGTTCTCTTCCGAGATCTTGAGACAGTCGTCGCACGACCTGTTTGTATTTGGCGATGGTTTCAACCATATGCACCGGCACTCTTATCGTTCTTGACTGGTCGGCTAAAGCCCTGGTGATTGCCTGTCTGATCCACCAAGTGGCGTAAGTGGAAAATTTATAGCCTTTAGTCCAATCAAATTTGTCAACCGCCCTGAACAATCCCAGATTGCCTTCCTGAATAAGGTCAAGAAGCGTCAAATCGGCGCTTCTGCCCACATATTTTTTGGCGATTGACACGACGAGACGCAAATTGGCGCGGGCAAGCAGATTTTTCGCCTCTTCATCTCCCTGCTCGATTCTTTTAGCCAGCTCTTTTTCCATACTTGCCGGAATCAGCGGATAATTGCCGATTTCCTTGAGATACATTTGGATTGAATCGCGGGAGGATTCGCTCTTGCCGCCGTAAACATTTTTTTTGCCGACAACTTCTTCTTGCTCGATATTAAGTATTCCTCCGCCTTCAAGGACATCGACGCCCGCGGCGGACAATTTCGCGTAGAGGTCATCCAAAAAAATTATATCTTCTTCGATGTGAGGAAATTCTTTCAATATCTCGTCGTAAGTGACGAAGCCTCGCTCGCGCCCTTTGGCAAGAAGGCGAGCGGTTTTTTCCTTATAATCTTTCATTTTTTTTGTTACTTTAGGCCTTATATTATGGCTTTTTCCCTTCTTCCCTTCTTTTAGCGGGGATTTTTTCAACGCCCCTTTTTTCTTTAAAGATTTTTTTTGAATTTTCTTTTTCATATTTTTTATTTTTTATAATAATTTTAAATTAACGCGAAATGAAATAATAAAAGGCCGAAATTTTCACCTTTTCTTTTTCTTGAAATCTTCCAGCCGCCTCGCCAAAGTCTGGCACTTATTTAAAATTTTCAGCATTTCTTCTTCGCCGATTTTCGCTTTTTCAGATTCGCTCAATTCTTTAACCGCGCCGGCAAGACGCATTTTTAAATATTCTTCTTCAATATCCAAAAAGAGATTGTTCAAATCTTTCTCCGCATTTTCCGCGTTTTCATAATAGATTTCCGCTTCAAAAATGATTTCGCTCTTGAGACCTTCGGGCATAATAGACAGCTCGTTGAATTCCTTTTCTCCTATTATGACTTTAAGCGCTTCTTTTGTCTTGTCTGCGGAAATAAGCGGTTTGTCTTTTGATTCCTGCCAAAATAATATTCCGGCAATCCTTCTCAAAATCAAATCTTTCCTTAAGAGCCGCGATTCGGCGATTTCTTGATAATTTTCGCTTTCTCGTCCGACAGCGTCTCGTCCGTTCGGAGCGAAATTTATTTTTTTCAAATCATCCCACATGGATTCTTCCTTAATTCCCGCCGCCGCGCTTATCTTGGCTAGAAAATGTGATTTTTCCATATTGCTTTCAATTGACGCGATGAATGGAAGAATGACATTTTTAATTTTCAAGGCGATTTTTCTTTCATCAGATTCTTCGCCAAGAATGCGATTTAGATAAAAATCAATTATATGCTTTGCTTCCATAAGCGATGCCGCCCATTTATCTTTATTCTTCAGGATGAGTTCCGCCGGGTCGAAACCCTCGGGCAATTCGGCGATTTTTACTTCCATACCCAAAGAGAGGGCAATCTGCCAAGCTTTGGCGGACGCGTTAAAACCGGCATTGTCGGCGTCAAAAGCCATAATCACTCTGTTGGACAGGCGCTTGATGATTTCCAAATGATTTCTCGTCAGAGCCGTTCCCGATGACGCCACGGCGTTCGCGTAGCCGGCTTGATGGCACATAATCAAGTCCATCTGACCTTCGACCAATATCGAATAGTCCATTTTTTTTATGGCCAGTTTCGCTTTATCAAATCCGTAAAGAGTCTTCGATTTGCTGAATAATTCCGTTTCGGGACTGTTCAGATATTTGGGCGATTTGCCGTCATCGCGGAGAATTCTCCCGGAAAAAGCGATGATTCTGCCGGAGCTGTCGCTTATCGGGAAAATTATCCTGTCCCTAAAGCGGTCATAAGATTTTCCCGCCTCTTTTTTTATGAGTCCGGCTTTTTCCATTTCCGTCTCGGAAAAATTCTTTGATTTGAGATGATTTTCCAGATTTTGCCAGAGAGGTTTGGCGTAACCGATCCTCCATTCTTTGACGGTCTTGTCTTCCAAACCGCGTTTCTTAAGATAATCCAAGGCCGATTTTTCGGCGGAAAGATTTTTCTCAAAAAACGCCGCCGCTTCATTCATAACTTCAAAGAGCCGCTCTCTTTCGTTTTTCCGCTTGGGATTTTCGGGGACGAGTTCCACCCCGGCCCTTCCCGCGAGAACCTTCAGAGCGCCTCTGAAATCTAGCCCTTCAAATTCTTCAACAAAAGTGAAAATGTCTCCTTTGGCCCCGCATCCAAAACAATAATACGAATCCCGTTCGGGAGAGACGAAAAAAGAAGCTGTTTTTTCATTATGGAAAGGGCATTTTGCTTTGAAACTATTTCCAGCCCTTTCGAGTTTAACGTAAGACCCGACGAGATCGACTATGCCGAGTCTTTCTTTAATTTTATCTACGGAAGATGACATATGTTAGGTTGTAGGTTGTAGGTTGTAGGTTGTAGGTTGTAGGTTGCGGATTAAAAAATTAATTTTTTTCCTACAACCTACCACCTAACATCTGCAACCTTCTTCTTTATTCCCCCTTCTTGTCAATTATCCCCTGAATCATCTCGTGTTTCTTGCTTCCTTTGAAACCCGTTCCCGCCGGTATGAGTCGTCCTATTATCACATTTTCTTTCAATCCGACAAGCTTATCTATATTCCCTCGTATGGCCGAATTGATAAGAATTCTCGTAGTGTGCTGGAATGAAGCGGCCGACAAGAAGCTTTTTCTTGACAAAGATATTTCAGTTATTCCCATAACCACAGGCTCGGCTTTCGCTTCCTCGCCGCCTTTCGCCTTCGCTTTGTTGTTTTCCTCGATAAGTTCAAAATCCGTTACCAAATCTCCGACTGACAAGCCGGTACCCCCCGAATTTTTGACCCGCTTTCTTGAAAACATCTGGCGAACGACAATTTCAATGTGCTTTCTGGAAACAGTTTCTCCTTGAAGTTCGTAGAGCTTGCTGACTTCGGAGATAACGTAATTCATCGCTTTTTCTCTGCCCGCGTATTTGAAGACATCGTCAATATCGGCTGAACCGTCTGTGATTATGTCTCCTTTCTTAACCTTGTCGCCGACCTTAACGAGCGCCATTCTTTTATAATTGATTGAATATTCGATTTCGGCCGTCTTTTTGTTTCCTTTCGCTTTATCTTCCAATTCCGGAATGATGCTTATGATTTTTTCTTTTTCCAAGTCTTTTATTGAAGTGACGATGCCGCTGACTTCCGAAACAACGGCCGAATTTTTCGGCTTTCTCTTTTCAAAAACTTCTCCGACTCTGGGCAATCCTTGAGTAATGTCTCCGCCGACTGACGCGATGCCTCCCGAGTGGAACGTTCTCATCGTTAACTGCGTTCCAGGCTCTCCGATAGCTTGAGCCGCTATAGTGCCGACCGCTTCTCCAAGCCCTATAAGCTGGTCTTTTCCCAAATCGACTCCGTAGCATTGGGCGCATATCCCTTGAACCGACTTGCAAGTGAGAGGCGACCTTACGAAAACTTCGCTCACTCCCTCTTTCTCGATTTTAAAAGCGTCTTTTTTTGACAGAAGATGGCCTTTCTTGAAAAGAATCTTCTTATTTGAATCAAGGACATCTTGAGACAGCACTCTGCCGCGGACATTTTTCCCGATCGAAGTTTCAATTCCGGAAGCGCTTTCTTTTTTGATTGAAATGCTTTCTTTGGAACCGCAATCGTCTTCCGTAATCAGGACATCCTGTCCGACGTCAAAAAGTTTTCTCGTGAGATAACCTGCCGTCGCGGTATTGAGAGCCGTATCGGTAAGACCTTTGCGCGATCCGTGAGTCGTGATGAAATATTCAATCGGCGTAAGGCCTTCTTTGGTTGAACTTATTACGGGAAATTCTATTATATCGCCGGCGGTATTTTGGATTAGACCTTTCATACCCGCCATTTGCGTGATTTGGCCGAGCGATCCTCTAGCTCCCGATTTCCACATATCGTAAACCGATCCTTTCGGGTCAAGACTCTCCGGTATGAGTTTTTCAATCTCATTTTTCGCGCCATGCCAAATTTCTATGTTTTTTCTCAATTTCTCGTCCTTATTAAGCAGTCCTTCTTTATATTGCTCCACGATCTCTTCGTATTTTTCCTTGGTTGAATTTATTACGGCCTCTTTTCTTTCCGGAATCTTGATGTCGTCAATGCCCCAAGTGGTTCCGGAATGCGTCGCGTATTTGAAACCGAATGTTTTTATCGTATCCAAGATGTCGGGAACTTTGTCGATTCCGTAAGAGTTGATAAGGTTATCAACTATGTCCGACATCACTTTCCTTGTTATTTCTTTATTTTCGTAAAGATAATCGGCCGGCAAAATGTCGTTGAAAAGAATCCTCCCCGTCGTGGTTTCAAAAAGCTTCCCTTCGAATTCTCTGTATTTCAAGCTTTCGGTCGGCATGACTTTTATTTTGGATCGAAGCCCGATTATTCCGAAATCGTGAGCCGTAATGGCTTCGTTCGGCGAGGAAAAAATCTTGCCCTCGCCTTTGTCGCCGGAAATAGTTTTAGTGATCCAATAACAGCCCAGAATAATATCCAAGAGCTTGGCTGAAATGACAAGATCGCCGTTCCCGGGCTTCAATATGTTTTTATCCGAAGCCATAATTTCTCTGGCTTCCGCTTGCGCCTCCTCGCCGAGCGGAACATGAACCGCCATCTGATCTCCGTCAAAATCGGCGTTAAAACCCGTGCAAACCAAAGGGTGGACTTGAATGGCGTTGCCTTCTATAAGCACCGGCCTGAAAGCTTGAATGCCCAATCTGTGCAGAGTCGGAGCTCTGTTCAGAAGAACATATTTGTCTTTTATTATTTCTTCAAGAATGGCCCAAACCTCCGGAATTCCCTCTTCTATAAGTCTGCCGGCTCCTCTTATGTTATAAGCCAGCTCTTTTTTTAAAAGCTCAGAAATGACGAATGGCTTAAACAGCTCAAGCGCCATATGTTTTGGAAGACCGCACTGATTCAATCTCAATTCAGGACCGACCACGATGACGGATCGCCCCGAATAATCCACTCTTTTTCCCAGAAGATTGGCTCTGAAAAGACCCCGTTTGCCTTTTAAATTGTCGGCCAGAGATTTGAGAGGGCGTTTTTGGGCCGGACTCATTGAAGTGAAGAGAGAGCCGCCGCTCCTCAACGAATTATCGATAAGCGAATCAACGGCCTCTTGAAGAATTCTTTTTTCATTTCTTAAAATCACGTCAGGCGCGCTGATTTCTTTCAATTTTCTCAATCTGTTGTTTCTGTTGATGACTCTCCTGTATAAATCATTCACATCGGAAGAAGCGTATCGTCCGCCGTCAAGCGGAACCATCGGCCTCAACGCCGGAGGTATCACCGGAATCCTCAAAAGAAACATCCATTCCGGTCTTACGGAAGAAGCCGCCATGGATTTTATCATGCTTAGGCGTTTGTTTATTTTTTCTTTCTCGAGCGAGCTTGCTTTTTCGTAATTGACCTCGAGTTTTTGAGCGAGCTTTTTCAAATCAATATTTTTTAAAACATTATAGATGGCTTCAGCGCCGATTCCGGCCTCGAACAAAGTCCCGTATCTTACGGAAAATTTATGATACAAGATTTCATCCAGCACTTTTCCTTCTTGGATTCTTTCAATGTCCTTTTTGGCATTGGCGAGAAGCTCTTTGAGCGCTTCTTTTGTTTTTTCATCATTGGCCGATTTGACTTTTGATTTGTATTCCGCGTCAAGCTCGTTCAGAAATCTTTCTCTTTCCGATTCGTTGACTTGAGTGATGACATAGCCGGCAAAATAGACGACCTTTTCAAGATCGGTGGAGGTCATTCCCAGCAACAGACCGACTCTGGAGGGAGTCCCTTTCAGAAACCAAACATGCGACACGGGGCTGGCGAGCTCGATGTGTCCCATTCTTTCTCTTCGGACGATTGACCTCGTTATCTCGACTCCGCACTTTTCGCAAATAATTCCTTTGTATCTTACTCCTTTGTATTTTCCGCAATAACATTCATAGTCTTTGTCCGGACCGAAAATCTTTTCGTCAAAAAGTCCGTTCTTCTCGCTTCTTTGCGTCCTATAGTTGATTGTTTCCGGTTTCGTCACCTCTCCGAACGACCATTCTTTTATGCGCTCCGGGGAAGCAAGCTTTAAAGAAACGGCATCGAAGTCATCGGCTTCCGATATTTTTGCCCTGTAATTAAATTGATTTCTTGTCTCGTTTGTATTGTTCATAAGATTTTTATATTACTCTTTTCCATAATTATGCTCGTTTTTCTTCTCCTTTTTCAATTCAATGTCAAGCGATAATCCTCTCAAATTGCTCAAAAGCACATTGAAAGACGCCGGCGTATGCGGTTGTTTTATCTCTTCGCCTTTGACGATGGAATCAAAAGCGGCCGACCTGCCGACGATGTCGTCTGACTTGATTGTGAGCATTTCGCGAAGAGTGTGGGCCACCCCATGTCCCAAAAGCGCCCAAACTTCCATTTCTCCGAATCTCTGCCCTCCGGCTTGAGCCTTGCCTCCAAGAGGTTGCTGGGTTATCAAAGAATACGGCCCTATGGAACGCATATGAATCTTGTCTTCAACCATATGGTGAAGTTTGAGCATATACATATAGCCTATGGCGACATCCTGATCGAAAGACTCTCCCGTTCTTCCGTCATAAAGTTTTATTTTTCCGTTTTCGTTAAAACCCGCTTTCTTAAGTTCTCCTTTTATTTCCGCGTCCGTGGCTCCGGCAAACGGCGGAACAATCGCCTGATAATTAAGGGTATGGGCGGCAAGTCCGAGGTGAAGCTCGAGAATCTGTCCCAAGTTCATGCGGGAAGGCACTCCGAGCGGAGTCAAAATTATGTCAACCGGCGTGCCGTCGGGAAGATAAGGCATATCTTCTTCGGGAAGAATTTTTGAGATTACTCCTTTGTTGCCGTGCCGTCCGGCAAGCTTGTCCCCGACTGACACATTTCTAAGCTGGGCCACTTCTATGTGGATTCTTTTTATTATTCCGGAATCAAGCTTATCGCCTTTCTCTCTTGAGAAAACTTTAACGCCGATTATTCTCCCTCTTTTTCCTCCCTCCAGCCGTTTGGATGTGTCTTTCACGTCTCTGGCTTTTTCTCCAAAGATCGACCTTAACAGGCGCTCTTCCGGGGTGAGCTGAGTTTCTCCCTTTGGCGTGATCTTTCCGACAAGAATGTCGCCCGGGCGGACTTCGGCGCCGACCCTCACGATGCCGTCCTCGTCAAGATTTTTCAATTTATTTTCTCCGACATTGGGAATGTCGTGGGTGGTGATTTCCGGACCGAGTTTGGTGTCTCTCACATTCACCACGAAATCCTCGATGTTGACGGATGTGAATTTGCTATTTCTGACAAGCTTCTCGGAAATTATTATCGCGTCTTCGTAGTTTGAACCGAACCATGATATGAAAGCCACTAGGACATTCTGACCAAGAGCTATTTCGCCGTTCTTGCTGGACGAAGTGTCTATGAGCAAATCTCCTTTTTTGACTTTCTGACCAAGCCCGACCACCGGCCTCTGGTGAAAGACCGTAAAACTGTTTGTCCTCGAAAACTGGATGAGATTGTATGTTTTTCCCTTACCTTTGCCGTTTTCAACTATTATCTTTTTCGCATCGACATAGGCAACCGTGCCGTCTTCATCAGAGACCACTATCCTGCCCGTATCAAGCGCCGCTTTCGCCTCAATCCCCGTTGCCACAAGCGGAGCTTCCGGTATTACGCAAGGAACGGCTTGTTTTTGCATATTGGAACCCATAAGCGCGCGATTGGCGTCATCGTGATTCAGGAACGGAATCATTGATGTCGCTATGGAAAAAACCTGATTCGTCGCCACATCGATAAAATCAACCTCCTCTTTTTTAACAAGTTGCGGCTCGCCGTTCACGCGCACTTCGACATCGTCATTGATTATGAGTCCGTCTTTGTCATATTCATTGGCGGCGTGAGCTATTTTGTGATTCTCTTCTTCCAGCGCGTTCAAGAAAGAAATTTCTTTGGTAATTTTGCCGTTTTTGACTTTGGCGTAAGGAGTTTCAATCATGCCGAATTCGTTTATTCTGGCATAAGTGGCAAGATTCAAGATGAGGCCGATGTTCCCGCCTTCGGGCGTATGTATGGGACAGACTCTTCCGTAATGAGAGGTGTGGACATCCCTCACTTCAAAGCCGGCCCTCTCGCGATTCAATCCGCCGGGCCCAAGGGCCGAAAGCCGGCGCAAGTGTTCAACCTCGGCGAGTATATTTTCCTGCTGCATAAACTGCGAGAGTTGGTTCGTGGCGAAAAATTCTTTTATGCGGGCTTGAAGCGGTCTTGGTGAAATAAATTGGACGGGCAAAGTGATTTCAGGGTCGATAATGGACATCCTGTCTTGTATATTCCTTTTCATTTGCGACATTCCAACGCGCATCTTTTGCTGCAAAAGCTCGCCGACAAATCTGACTCTCCTTGAGCCGAAATGATCAATGTCGTCTTCCACGGCATCGGGATTGTCATTCAACTCGGCTATTTTTTTTATGATAACGGCCAAGTCGTCGAGAGAAATCGTCTTTCGTTCCAGCTCTTTTTCGTCAAGCCCTTTATTGAAGCGTTTATTAAATCTGAATCTTCCGACTTTTGAAAGGTCGTATCTCTCTTCGCTGAAAATCGAGCTTACGAATTCTTTGGCGTTTTCAGCGTTGGCCAAATCCCCGTCTCGAAGCTTTTTGTGTATTTCGACAAACGATTCCTCGGCCGTTTTCGCGCTGTCTCTGGAAATCGTTTGCTCCATGAGCTTCTTGGCGTTTTCATCTCCGTTAAAAAGATTGAGAATCTCTTTATCGGCGCGCGCCCCGAGAACCCTGAACAAAGAGGTTGCCGCGAATTTCCTTTTCTTGTCAATCTTGACGTATATGACATTATCCGCGTCGGTTTCCATTTCCATCCAAGCCCCGCGGGACGGAATGATTTTCGCCCCAAAATAATTTTTGCCTTTTATTTCATTTGAAGTGAAAAATATGCCGTAAGATCGCGCGAGCTGGGGAACGATTACTCTCTCAATCCCGTTAATTATGAAAGTCCCGTGGGAAGTCATAAGCGGCAAATCCGCCAAAAATATTTCCTGTTCTTTGATCGAGTTTAAAGTTTTATTTTTAAGCTTTACCTTAATCTTTAGCTGAGCTTCATAAGAGATTTTATTTTCTTTGGCGTAATGCTCGTCGTATTTAGGTTCTGAAATTTCAAAACTCGAGAAAGCAAGCTCGAATTTTTTATTTCCATAGTCATTGATGGGAGAAAAATCTTTAAAAACTTCCGACAATCCCCGTTCAAGGAGCCATTTGAAAGAATTTAATTGCGGCTCGACCAGATTGGGCATCGGAGCCAATGGATATTTAAACTTGCCGAAATACTTTTTCTCTCTCGCTTCTTTGCGAATAACCGGCTTTATTTGTTCTTTCATATTTTTTAAAAAAAATTAACAAACAAAAAACTGCCTTTTGCCAAAGGCATTAACAATAATCTTTTAAATTATTTCTTTATGCAAAGCAAGATATGCTTCCGTTTATTTCTAAATTAAAACAAAATTGCCTTAAACAATAACTCAATCTTGCAATTGCAGTAAGTATAAACAAATCGTTCATTTTGTCAATGTTTTGTATCCATTCAGCGCATTTGAAACTCATTACTTCTGCAACGAAGTGAAAAAATTATTCGTTAAGCGCATTATGCCGCAACGCATAGTTTAAAACCGCGAATTCTGCTAGACTGATTTTTAATTGCGAAGCTATGCAAAGAAAAGACCAACAGCTTATTGCCGATTATCTGAATGGCGATGACGGCGCTATCGCCGTTCTTATTGACCGGCACCTCAAAACTGTCTTCAGTTTTACTTATCGTTTGGTCAGAAATAAAGAAAATGCCGAGGACATCGCGCAAGACACATTTTTAAAAATGTGGCGAAATTTGAAAAAATACCGTCCCGGCGAGAATTTCAAGACTTGGCTTTTCACTATCGCCCGAAACGCGGCTATAGATTTTTTGCGAAAGAAAAAAAGTCTGGCATTCTCCGATTTTGAAGACGATGACGGCGAAAATGCATTCATTGAAACCTTAACCGACCCCGAACCTCTGCCTGACGAAATATTCGCCAAAGCGGAAGAAGAAAATGTTTTAGACGAAGCGCTGAATAAACTTTCCTTGCCGCATCGCGAAACCCTTCTTCTCCGCTATTCCGAACGCTTGACCTTTGATGAAATCGGAAAGATCTTGGGCCAGTCGATCAACACCGTCAAAAGCCGCCACAGGCGAGCGGTAGAAAATCTTAGGCGAATTTTATATGACTCTAAATTGCAAAATGCCCGTGAATTACGAAACGGAAAAATTTAAGTCCTCGGGTCGCAAAACCTCTTTGTCTTTCAAAGTGTTTTTGCTCAACCGGACTGTAAATTTTTCCGTTTCGTAATTCAAAGAAAATGCGTAAATTTAGAAGACTATTGAGCAAAAAACATTTAAAGCGACCCGATAATCTGAATTTTGCCTTTAACAATTCAAGATTTATGAATATTAGAAGACATTTTCCATTGGCGCTGGAATTTTTTTGTAGTTGGGATTTTTAATCAACTTAGACCGGCCGTTTTTTTCCACGATATAATAAGCAAAACCGCGCATTTTTCTGATTGGTTCGTAATCGGCGTGTCCAGGCAAGCTGACGAGATCGGCTTCTTCAAAATTTACGGGGCTGTCGTCAATGGCAACTAGCCACGATTTTCCGATATTCGCCAAGAGATGACCCGTACCGGAGGGAATAAACACACTGTCCCCTTTTTTGACGGCAATCGCTTGAAAAGATTCGATTTCATCGTCGATCGGTTTGCCATTTTTGTCTGACTTTCTTTTTTGCAAAACCACAACCCCTTCGCCCTCCGCGATCCAATAAGTTTCGTCGAGATTCCCTATGTGATAATGCCCGTAAGTTTTTACGTATTCTCCGCCGACCGTTCCGCTTTCAAGAATTGTGATGTTTTTTTTATTCTTCCCTCCGCGAATCATATAATAATAAATCTCCGGTCCCGCTGACTCAGGATTCATCAAAACTTCTTTCATTTCCTTATGGCTTCTTGACGCGTATGGATTAAACATATGCGGACTTTATGCTTTTAATTAAGCGACATCGTACTGCCGGTTCCAATCTAAATTAATCTGCGGAAAATTCATCAAATCTTTTTTTATAAAATTTTTCAGCAGTTCCAAACCCTCTTCAGTCTTGCTCTCAACCCGAAGCGAAACAATCGGACCGGTATTAGACGCTCTTATTATGAACCAGCCGTCTCTAGTGTATCCTCTTATTCCGTCTATTTCAATCGTCCTTTCGCAGAGTGGGCGGAAGTGAGCAACAATATTTTTGACCAGCTCGAATTTATCCTCTTCCTTTACGCCGATTCTGTATCCCGGGGTCGAATAATATTTTGGAAAAGCGGCGAACATTTCCGAAAATTGCTTGCTGTTTTCGCTGAGAATTCTTAGCGCTTGGCACATCGCAAAAATAGCATCGTCAAAATCATACCAATCTTTTGTTATGATGTAATGACAGCTAGTCTCTCCGCTAAGCAGGGCTTTTTCTTCTTTAACTTTTTTATTGATGAAAGTATGCCCCGTTCTGCTCCAAATAGGAATTCCACCAAGTCTTTTGACTTCATCGATAACTTTCTCAGAATTTGTTATTTCTACGATGACTTTGGCGCCGGGATTTTCTGGAAGATAATTTTGGATGAAAAACGCGAGCATTTCGTCCCCGATATGTATCAAACCTTTTTCATCAACAAAGCCGACCCTGTCCGCGTCGCCGTCAAAAAGAATTCCTAAATCCGCCCTTGTCTCCAAAACTTTTTTTATGAGGTCGTCGTGAGCGGAAATCACGGAAGGGTCAATGGGATGCGGAGGATTGTGCGGATTGATTTCCGAGTAAAGTTCCACTACTTCACAACCTAGTTCTCTCAAGAGTTTTGGCGCAAAAATCCCAGCAACAGCCGCGCCTGAATCCACGACTACTTTCAATTTTCTCTTGAGGCGAACTATTTTTCTAATTTCATTATAATAGACTTTATTGGCTTCCGGAAAAGAAATTATCTTGCCTATTTTAGCCGGAGATTCACTTTGTTTTGTGATTTTTTCCGCTATTTTTCTTACTTCCTGAAGCTCATTGCCCGATACCGAACCGTCTTTATGATAGAGCTTGAAGCCGTTGTATTGCGGAGGATTGTGGCTCGCCGTAACCATTATTCCTCCTCTGATTTTCCAATGTCCAATTGCGAAATGAAGGGTGGAAACAATCGCGATCCCCATATCATAAACGACGCATCCGCTCTCGGTGAGCCCGCGCATAAGGGCATTTTGATACGACTCTGAAGTCGCCCTGGTGTCCCTTGCCGCCAAGACCTTTTTCACTCCGCGAACATTAAGATATTCGGCAAACGCTTTGCCTAAAATATAAGCAAAGTCGTCGCTCAAGTCCTCACCCGCAATTCCTCTAATGTCATACTCTCTAAAAATTTTTGCGTTTATTTTCGTCATAATTTTTCATTTTATTTTGCTTTTTTACTTGCGTTTATTTTCTTAATGAAATGATTAATGTTTGTCTTTGATTTAATTTTTAGGTGAAGCCCAATACTTTCAAATCATTTTAACGACGGACGAAATGACGGCGTCAATGTCTTTTTTGATTTCGTGCCCCCAAACTCGCGCAACTTGCCAATTTTTACTTCTCAAATACGCCGTATTTTTTCTGTCTCTCGCGCGATTGTTTTCAATTTTCCTTTTCCAAAAATCGTTTTTTAAAATCTTTTTCCATCTCGGATATTGCCAACCGTGCCAAAAATCGCTGTCCAAGAAAATGCAGACTTTTTCTTTTTGAAAAACAATGTCAGGCTTGCCTCTCAAACCGCTGACATTCGTCTTAAATTTTTTGCCAGTTATTTTTCTTAACTCCGAAATGAAATTTTTTTCAAACTGCGTGTTTGAGGAGCGAATTTTTGACATTATTTCGCTTCTCTTTCGCTTGGAAAATTTGTCCGTAGTTTTTCTCATGTTCTTGTTTGAAATTATAAAAAATCGCTTTTGCCACCGCGTTTGAAAGAACCGTCGGCACGGCATTGCCTATTTGCAAGTTTCTGTCACTTCTTGATCCGAAAAATTGATACGAATCCGGAAAACATTGAATTCGCGCGCCCTCGCGCGTAGTGAGTGGTCGAGGAGCTTTCGGGTGTATGCACCGAGAAGACGACGGCGTGCTGAAATTTCGCGTGATGGTCATCGACGGTTTTTCCCACCAAAGACGACAATATGTATTTTTGAATCCCGATGTCGGACGCAATTCTCTCGGCAAATCTTCCGGCGTTCCGCCGTCCGGTAAAAGTTCCATAATTTTTATCAGTTTTGAGTTGTTATTCGGGGCATTATGATCCCTCAGTTTTTCCGGAGCGTTCATTCTCATTATTTTTTGAAATTCGTTTTGCGGATCGGAAACATATTCAAAACTTTCTTCACCGGACTTTATCAACGGCAGATCGCTT
>JAGXAA010000068.1 GCA_018971765.1 Patescibacteria group bacterium | reverse complement strand
GAATATTCTGATTATACCGGCAAACCGGGATGTTGGAATAATCCGTAGATTATTTAATTACGGCATACAAGATTAAATTGCCGAAGAATACTCAACGGACTTCAAGCCCCAGGAAGTGCCCTCATGCTTCCTATCGTTTCCAAACTGTGCCCCTGGCAGGAATCGAACCCACATCAACGCCTTAGAAGAGCGCTGCTCTATCCATTGAGCTACGGGGGCATAACTAAATTTCAATATAACAGTATTAAAGGGAGGGGTCAATAATCTCCGGTTTCTTGGCTTTGATCTCTTGAAACAATTGGCTCTTCGCTTCGTAAAAATTTATTATTTTATTAAGCTCGGAACGATCTATCGTCTCAACGGGAGACTCTTTGCCGTCGGAAATCGCAAAAAATCCTCCGCCGTCAATCTTCCCATACGTATAAAAACCTAGGACGATTGAAAGGATTATCGCCAAGATAAAAAATCCGAGGACAATATTCCAGTCGCGGCGCGGATGTATTTCTTTGGCTTCAAATGCCCCGCTTTCTCCGCCAAAAAATACGCCGGCGATTTTTTTAAATTTGAAATTTAAGCGCATATGTAATCAATTGATCTTTGACGACGCCTCCGGCGGATTTTTTATCTTTAAGGCATTGAAAGTGAAATCGCCGTTCCAATAAGGAAAAACTTGCCTTTTATCCTTGGCGAAACTTGATTCGTCTGAAACTTTATCAAGACTTGCTTTCTCAAACGAAACTTTATACGGCATATTCTCCAGTAAACTTAGCAGATGAATCGTCCCGCTCCAAGTGCCTTCGGTTTTGACTGAAAGGCGAAATAATTCGGCGCTGCTGGTCGCCTTACCGTTTAGAGCGTCAACCCCCACTGATTCGGTCGCGAGCTTGACATCGGCTATTTTGCCCAAAGATTCCACCGCTTCTATAAAATCTACCGTGCCGTTCGGCTGGACAAAAAGGCCGACGATTTGTTCCCGTTCTTTTTTTGTGTTGTTCATAAGATTCTTTATGGATCTGAGCGACTTGTCTTTCTTGGATTCCGATTCAATCTGAATCAATCGTTCGGAAACGGCTTTGTCTATTTTTTTAATATTCGCAAATAAATAAAAGCAGGCTCCGAAAACGGCTAAATTCAAAGCGATCAGGACTATTATGATGTTCTTTGTTTTAAACATAAATTAAATGGCTGTTTTTAGAGCAATATTGAAATCTATGTCGGCAATCTTCGCGAAATTCGAAATCGGCAGGTCAACGGCGCTGAATTCTTTTTCGGCTCCAAGGCTGTCCGCGAACGACTTGAGGAATCCGCGGTTTTTCGACATGCCTTTTATGAAAATTTGATACTGTCCGTCCTTGGATCCATTTATCGATATGCCGTCAATCGCCACTCCGGAATTTTTTTTGCTGATTATTTTTAGAATCAAATCCTTTATTAAAGAAACGCCGCCTTCAGGTTTTAACAAAGCGATCATTTCTTTTGAATTTTTTACGGCGGCTTGCAGTCCTTCATCGCCGGCGGCGTTGTTGGATTTTCGCGCATTTTCAAATTCCTGATTGATTATTTTTTCCTTCGCGACTGACAGAAAATAAGACGGGGAAAGAGAAACCACAAGCATAATTCCAGCCGCAAACGAGAATGATAGAATCACAACGACCAGTCTGAGAAAATATTCCCTCCTGAGATATTTTTTGTTGATGTCTGGCAATAATTCAAGCATATTTTATAATGAATTTTAATTTTTATTTTGCGGGAGCGCCAGCCCTATCGCCACGGCAAAATTCAAAGAGTCCAGAAAATTAATTTCCGGCAGCCTGTCCTTTGGCGAAAAGACATTGGTCCAAACTTCGGCCATTTCCACTTCAATCTTAAGACTCTGCGAGAGATATTCTTTCAGTCCCGCAATGCCCGCATTTTTTCCGCACAATATTATCTTGCTGATCTTGCCGCCCAACTCGCCGCCGGAATCATTCTTGGCAAGCCAGTAAGAGTAAAATTTGCTGATTTCGTCTTTAATGACCGAAACAATGCTGGCCAGAGAGAAAAACATGGCAATGCTTTCTTTGCTCTCGCCGTATAATTTTTCATTTTCCATCTCCTCCGCTTTTTCAAATGAAACGGAAAAATTTTTCTGCAGCGCTTCGGTTATCAGGTTGCCGCCGGCGGCGAAAGCCGATGTGAATCTTACCGTTCCGTCCGCAACCAGAGTGACTGTCGTAACGCGGTCTCTTATGTTTATAACCATTGCCGATCCGCCGCTCCCTTTCTTTACCGCCGAACGAGCAATCGCGCTTGACTCCACCTCAAACGCGACCGCGGTTAGTCCGGATTTTTCCAATACTTCAGCGTAGCTCTCCGCCACCCGCTTCGGAACGACGGAAACGGCGATGTCCAAATGATCGCTCTTTTCGTGAACTTTGTTTATGACGCGATAATCAAACAGCACCTCTTCGGCTTTCAAGGGGACATTTTCTTCAAGCCGAAATTCTATGCTCTGGCGGATTTCATCTTCATCCACCTTCGGAATTTCCGTTTTAAAAAAATAAGCTTTTTCCTCCGGCAATGAAACTTTGACGAAACCCAAATGATATTTCCGTCTTAAAGACGAGAGGATTTTTACAAGCTCGTCTTTTTTGATTATCTCCCCGGAAACAATCAGTCCCTGCGGAAGTTTTTCTTCCCCAAAAAACGCGGGAAACAATCCGTTTTTATCTTTTAAAAATTCTATGGAGCGGATCGCCTGATCCGATATGTCCAGTCCCGCCGCCGACATTTCCAAATAGCGCGGCGGAGTCAGTATGGAAAAAAATTTTTCTTTAAAAGACATGTCGCTAATCTCAAAAATAACCCCTTATTGCGTTATTATAGCAAGCTTGTCCCGATAAACCAATTTGAAGATACGGCTAGGCGTCAGATTGTGAACGTATCTTAAGATGCCTCCAAATGTACCAAACGACTCCGACTATGATTAAGATTACTATGAATAAATCGAAGTTATGAAACTTTTCCCTAATTTGATTCCAATCGCTTCCCAGCTTCTCGCCAAACCATGTGAAAAGCATGGACCACGGCAGAGCGCCGGCAAAAGTGTAGGCGGAAAAGCGTTTTATTTCCATTTTGGATATTCCGGCCGGAAAAGATACGTATGTGCGGACAACGGGCAAAAACCTGCCGAAAAAAGCAGTCAAGTTTCCGAATCTCGCAAACCATCCGTCAGCCAAATCCAGATCATTTTTTGACATTAAAACATATTTGCCGTACTTTTCAATCAACCCGCGCCCGCCTCTAAACCCTATCCAATAAGCGAGAAGGGAACCGGCGAGATTGGCTGACGCTCCGACAAAACTCACCAGCCAGAAATTCATCTTCCCCGTTGCAACAAGAAAGCCGGAAAAAGGCATTATAATCTCGGATGGCATAGGAATGCCGCAACTCTCTATAAGCATCAAGAAAAAAATACCGGAATAGCCCAAAATGCTAATTATGTGAATAATAAAAGCGGCAATGGAAGCAATAATTGTTGTAAACATATTCTTTTTATTTTACGAAACTTCCCTCTTTGGCATTGTCATCAACTTTAAGGAGAGAAAAATGACTTGTTATTTGGTCACCGCGATTATCGCCGCGCAATAGACCGCCTCCAACGCCTAGAATCATACCATTGCTCTCGTAGCCGCGAATTATTCTCGGCTCCAGGTTCGCCGCAAAAGCGCATTTGACTCCGACCAGATTTGTGATGTCTGGAAAATATGGAGCTATGCCGGAAACAATCTGCCTCGGCGCTTTCTCGGCGAAATCAACTTTAAGGAGCAGGAGCTTGTCCGTATCGGGAATTTTCTCCGCGCTGATTATCTTCCCTATTTTTATTTCCAGCTTTTTGAAAGATTCATATGAAATCATGTTGCAATTTAAAATATCATAATAAAAGAATATTCGCCATTATTCAATTATGGGAGATTATTTAGCATTGCCTTTTTATC
>JAGXAA010000010.1 GCA_018971765.1 Patescibacteria group bacterium | reverse complement strand
ACGGAGATTGAAAGGTTTAATCGAACCGTTTCTGAAGCTTTCATCTCAAGAAACAGGGCGCTTCTCTCTTATGACATTGAATCCTTCAATCAAAAGCTGATTGATTGGCTTCTTTGGCACAACACCAGACGACCTCATTGGACACTTGGCTTAATCTCCCCTTTGAGGCATATTTGTAATCAATTACCAGACAAGGAGTCTCAAATGTGGTGGACGGATACATGGGCTTTACAAAAACCCCAATAAGTGCTAAGGTAATTTATTCCTTGGGGACCCCAACCCCTCAATTTGAACGCCCTTCTTTTTTCTTCCGTCGCCCGCTTGGGCGATTTTTTCGTTTCAATTCGCGTCTATACACTTCGTCCGGCGTCAAGAACCCGAGACACTCCATGAATCGACGATTGACTTTCTCTTCCAACTTTCTGATAAAACGTCTTGAATATCGGGAAATGTCCGAACCCTTCGGAATGTAGCGGCGCAGAATTTTGTTTAAATGTTCAATGCTCGGCTTTTCCCATGGAGAGCGAGGGTGACAGAAGTAAATCGTAATGCTCAGTTTTTTCTCCAATCGTTTGTGTTCCAACAGCAACAGGTCATTGTCGAAGGTAATGCTTTGGATGCGCGGATATCTCCTTTTCATTCGTGCGAGCGCCCGTTCCACATTCGCCACTGATACGGGCGGTATTCGCTCCAGAAGTGATTTCCTGACCTTTCGATCGGTCAGAGTTAGAATGATTCCTTTTCCGCTTTTTCCAGAAACAATGAAGTCTCCTTCCATATGCCCGAGGCCTTTTCTGTCGTTGATGCGCTTCGGTCTTTTGGAAATTATCCGTTTGCCGTCCATTGTCGCTTTCAGCGGGTGGGAGCGGCATTTTTTCTTAAAAACCTTCAGTCGATGCGCTTCGATTCTCCGTCCATACGGACTTTTGATGAACCGGCGAATGGCAAAGGCCGATGTCCTCTCAAGATTTGTTTCAACATGTTTGATTCTTCCTTCAATCGCTTCGGGCGACTGGTCGTCCATCAGTCCATCTTCAACAAACGTTCGCAGTGCTCCGTCAAGAGCGATTTTCTTTCCTTCTTTCCGCTTGGCGCGCATTCGAACATATGAGAGACGCTTGGCATAGGCGGCGTTGCACAGCTTGCCTTTTCGCCTTTTTTGCAATTCATGCCAGATAGCGCTTTTTACTCTCTTGAAGGTTTGGGCGATGTCGGAGAGCGAATACCCGCGCCTGTCTAGAATTTCAATTTCTCCCCGCTCCGCGTTTGTAATCCGTTTCCATTTGTTTTTTTCATGCGCTTATCATGCAAAAATCGTTCAAATTTCAAAAACGAGTTGCCAATATGACCCAAAACGACAAAAACTATGACAGCGTGGACTTGAGCGGCATGCTCAAAAATTCTCGACCAACCGTTGAGTTTGAAGAATACGGAATTTCCCGTTCATACCGCGACTCAAGCGCCGACACTCCCAAGATAATCAGATTGGTCATAAGATACTCCGGCGGATTGATTAAAGACGGAAAACAGGCGAGTTTCGTTTTGCTCGGGTTTGTCGCTGTGGCGATTGTTATTTCGCTGGTTTTGTTGTCTGGGGGCGCCACCGGCAACAAAATCAAATCTCCCTCGAAGGATATTATCAATCGACCTCAATCTAATCTATGAAAATATTTTTACATTTTGTAAAAAATGAGAGAGAGAGGATTCACTCTCATTGAGCTTCTTGTCGTCATCTCCATCATCGGTCTGCTTTCGAGCATAGTTTTGGCATCATTAAATTCTGCCAGAGTGAAAGCGCGAGACGCGAGAAGAGAGTCGGATTTGCATAACATTCAACTCGCGCTTGAATTGTATTATGACAAATACGGGACATATCAAGTCGCCGGAACGGGTTGGAGAGGGTGCGGGTGCGGTTGGTCATCTTACACGGACGGCGGCTCGTATCAAAAAGCCGTGACGACGGGATTAAAAGAAGAAGGTTTTTTAGGCGCATCGATCGTTGAAGATCCGGTGCAGAGTCCCGGTTATATGATTTATCTTTGCGGTCCGTCGTCTTATTCCATTTCCGCCACAAAAGAAAACCCAACGGCGGCGGATATAAGTCATATTCAGACGGTTTGCAACGGAACTGGTTCAAATGGAACTTATTCGATTTACGGTAAAAATTACGCCGTAGGTCAGTAAGACTTATCAAAAAGGTATGAACGGTTCAAGATATTTTTCCTCAAAATTCTAAAAAGGCAAAGTGTGAGTGATTGAAACGGCTTCTTCTTTTTCCCAATCAGTGGTGTCGAGTTTGATTTCTTTCAATTCGTTTCCGTCTTTGTATTTAAGCGAACCGTTTTTGAGCGCATATTCGTAGATTTCTCTGGTGATTTTCACGTCTTCCAAGCAGTATTTGATTATCTTGTCTATTTCGCCTTTTTTCCACCACGCGATCGCTTCAAGCCCGTGGCCAATTTTTTTCTTTCCTAGAGTCGCTTCAGCAATCGTGTCCAACTTGATTCTTCTTCCGAGGGAATTTTTTATTTCCTTGAGCAAATCAAGGCTTTTAATTTTAATCAGATCACCCGGATAATATTTATTTAAGAGGGGGGTGTCAAAATGTTCCGAATTGAAGCCGATAAGCATATCGGCTTTCTCAATAATCGGCCAGAGATTTTTAAAATCTTTTTCCAGATAACTGTCGTATCGATCAGTCGCATAGTCATAGACGCAGACAACCGAAATGTCCAAGTCGGCGGGATTGTTGCTTCCGACTTCTTGAAAAGTGTTTTTAGTTTCAATGTCAAATACGATTTTTCTCATTTTTCCCGACTTGGGAGCTCAACTCCCAAGTGATTTTAAAAATTCGGCTATCTCTACCGCCTTAAGCTTTGATTCTTGACCTGATTTCAGATTTTTCACTTTAAACTCTTCATTTTTTACTTCATTCTCGCCGACGCAGACAACTAAAGGAATCAGATTTTTATCGGCGTATCTTATCTGGTCGCCGATTTTTCTGCTGGATAAATCAACGGCTACATTAATGTCGTCAGCTCTCAATTTTTGCGCTAGCATATTCGCATAATTCTGATATTTTTCTTCCAAGACGCAGATGTAAATTTCCGCGACTGGCTTATATGTCGGCAAAAGATTGTAAGTTTCCAGGATATCGCGAATCATAACATCTCCCATTCCGAAGCCGACCGCCGGAATTTTCTCGGCGCCAAAAATATTCAACAGGTCATCGTATCTTCCGCCGCCGAAAATAGCCCGCCTGTTTTCGAGACTGGTATCAAAAATTTCAAACACAATTCCAGTATAATAATCAAACCCGCGCATAAGGGTCGGACTGAATACCGAGTTTTTTATTCCAATTTCGGCGAGTCTTTCCTGAAGCTCTTTTATTTCCAACACTCCTTGATGCGAACGAGCTTTTTCCGGCAGAAGAGAAATAAATTCTTCAAGATTTTTTGAATGAAGCAGATTTAGAAGTTTATCGCTTTCCTCGCCGACAGCAGAGCGGACTTTTCCGGTGAAATCTTCTCCGCTCATCTTGTCTTTTTTGTCTATGATTTTTGAGATGGCGTGCGATTCAGAGGGCGAAAGCGACAGAAAATTTTCCAACATATAATTCATAATTTTTCTGTTATTCACCCTTATTTCGTAATTATCATCCTTCAGTCCGAACTCCTTCATAATCGCGCGAGCAAGGGAAATAATTTCAATTTCCGCTTCAATTTCTTCGATTCCGAATATGTCGGCGTTCAGTTGCCAGTGTTCGCGCAGTCGCCCCTTCTGCGGTTGTTCGTAACGGAACAGGTTGGGAATTGAATACCAGCGCAGGGGGAAAGAGAATTCGCGCTTTTTTGCCGCCACCATTCTGGCGACGGTTGGCGTCATCTCCGGCCGCAAAGTCACCTCTCTGTCTCCGCGGTCTTTGAACGAATAGGTTTGCTCATTCACAATTTCATCGCCGGTTTTGGCTCTGTAAAGGTCGGACGGTTCCAAAATGGAAGCTCCGTATTCGCTGTAGCCAAAACTTTCCGCGGCTTTACGCATTATTTTGAAAATATAATTTTGGACAAACATATCCTGCGGATAAAAATCGCGGACGCCTTTATAAGACTCGGTCGAAATTTTCTTGTTTATTTTTTCTTCCATTACTCCAAGATTATAGAGAAAATGCGTATAATAAACAAGGTTAAGGGGTTATAGATGGCAGGTTTTAGAAAATAAAGGAAGAATTAAGAAATAGAATGAAACAGGTTTTAAATATTTACAAAAAAGCGGGCGAAACACCTCTTGAAACGATTAGTCGCTTTCGCGCCGATAATCAGGAATATCAAAAAGAAAAAATAACTTACGCCGGACGACTGGACCCTTTGGCGGAAGGAGTCTTAATTCTTCTTGTCGGAGACGCCGTTTATGAAAAAGAAAAATATTTGAAGACGGACAAGGAATATGAAGCGGAAATATTATTCGGATTTGAGACGGATACGTACGACATCTTGGGCCTGCCGAAAAAAAATAGGAAAATAAAAAATTTCAAAAAAGAAGAATTGGCGAAAAGTTTAAAAATTTTTACAGGAGCAAGCAAGATGCCGTTCCCGCCGTATTCTTCATACAAAATAAAAGGAAAGCCGCTTTTTAAATGGGCGCGCGAAGGAAGAATCAAAGAGGTTGAAATACCAGAGAAAGAAAGAGAAATTTACGAAATAAAAATTATTCGCCTGCGAAAAATTGACGGGAAAAATCTGCTCGCTCAAATCAGTAAAAAAATTCAAAAGGTGAAAGGCGATTTCCGCCAGCGACAAATTTTAGGACAGTGGAGCAAAATTCTTGAGAAAGAATTTTGCTCCGAATTTCAAACGGTCAAATTGGTAATCAAATGCTCCGGTGGAACTTATGTCCGCTCAATCGCCCATATTCTTGGTGGAAAAATCAAGACTGGAGCAACGCTTTTAAGTCTCAAAAGGACAAGAGCGGGAGATTTTGAGGCAAAAAATCTCTGAAGCCGTGCAGATTTCTTCTTTTACAAATGAAACAAAAGGTGCTTAAATTAAGAAAGATTTTTTATCTTAAAAATTTTTAGAACTTTAATCAAAAAAGGAGGGGTAATATGGGGATGGAAACTATTGAAAGATTGAAAAGTGTTTTGGAAATTAGCCAAAATTTTAATTCGATTTCAATGGAAATTCTGAATATTGTGTCAGAAAAACCGCAAGATTTAAATTGGGTAAGTCGAGGATGTGCTGCTAATAACGACGAATATTATTCGTGCATTATGGGCGGAAAAGTTTATACGATAATAAAAATTGGACGGTCGTTATCAGATTATTATTATAAGTATAAATTCTCCGTAGAAAGTCCTACGGAAGGCAGAATCTCGGAAACCGTCTATATAATTCCTACTAAGGATCAAAATAATCAAAATGATATTATTGAACTTTATAATAAAATAGCGAAAAAATATTAGCACGGTTTTTTCAATCTAATGGCGCGCATTACTCATCTTATAATTATTAAGATATTGTGCGCGCCATTTGTTTTGTCAAAATCCGGTCGCGAGAAAATTTCAATCTGGATTTTTCCATCATATTCCTATAAGCTGATAGTTGGTCTTGTGGGTTCGTCTGTACAGTAATTGCTTCTCATCGGCGGATACGCGTCGATGAGACGCATTGCCGGATCGTCTAATGGTAGGACATCGCCCTTTGGAGGCGAGTATCTTGGTTCGAATCCAAGTCCGGCAGCCCAAATTCGGAGCAGAATAAACCCCACTCTTTCCACTTTGGAAAAAATCGCGGGCGCGTTGGGAATTTCAGCCAGCGAACTTTTGGAACAAATATGATGGCGATTAAATCCTTAAACAAAAATCTTCATAAAGCCAGCAAGGCAAAGAAAGACGAGTTTTACACTCAAATCGTTGATATTGAAAAGGAGCTAAAACACTACAAAGAACAATTTCGGGGTAAAATTGTTTATTGCAACTGCGACGATCCGTTTGAGAGCAATTTTTTCAAATACTTTGCCGCTAATTTTAACGCGCTAAAGCTAAATAAACTTATAACCACAAGCTATGTTAGATCGCCGATTGTCGGCGGGCAATTACCGCTGTTTGAAGTGGAAGGATTGAAACCGTCTGGCAAAGAACCTTTTAAAATTGAAATCAAAGAAGTGCCGGATGCCGACGGCGATGGCGCGGTAAGCATAGACGATGTAAAGTATTTGCTGAAGCACGACAAAAACACCGCGACTCCATTGCGCGGCAACGGTGATTTTCGCAGTGAAGAGTGTATTGAACTACTCAAAGGAGCAGATATTGTCGTCACTAATCCGCCTTTTTCATTATTCCGCGAATATGTCGCGCAACTTGTAGAGTATGGCAAGAAGTTTTTGATTCTTGGCAATCAAAACGCTATTATCTACAAAGAAGTTTTTAAGTTTATTAAAGAAAATAAATTATGGCTTGGCTATGATAATGGTGGCACGAAGTGGTTTCAAGTACCTAACGATTATGACATACCGACAGAGTCAAGAATAAAAATTGAAAACGGTATAAAATTTTTTAGTATGGGCAGTGTTGTTTGGTTTACAAACCTAGAAACAACAAAGCGCCACGAGAAGTTTACATTATATAAAAAATATACATCACAAGAATATCCAAAATATGATAATTACGACGCTATTGAAGTTTCAAAAGTTTTTGAAATTCCAATGGATTACGAGGAAGTAATGGGAGTACCGATTACTTTCCTTGATAAATATAATCCGGAACAGTTTGAAATTATCGGATCAAACCGAGGCGTAGACCAAGACCCGAAGGGTGTTTATGGTAGAGGTTCTCATTTGAATGGCAAAGAAACATTCAAACGATTATTTATAAAAATAAGAAAGTGAAAAATTAATTTTTTGGAAATCAATTATGATTTACTGGCTGATTCAACATATAGATACCCTTATCGCTTCTATGACCACAATTGTAGTAGCGTTTTTTGCTTATCGTTCGGCTAGGATGTCGGAAATTGCAAATAAAGCACAGTTTTCTCCTGTGATTGAACCAGTCGAAGTCATGTATCATATGAGTACAGATCAATCTCACTCTTTATCAATGAAACTAAGAAATGTATCTAAATATCCAGCAGCTTTCGCAAAAAGTGTTGAGATTGTGATTGATGGTAAAATAATAATGCTAGATAATATTGATCCCGACGAGACTAGAACAATAACAAACAATAATATGGCATTAAATCTAACTGGTCAATTTTATATTAAATACGAAGATATTCTAGGTAATAAATTTAAAACAATCGTTTTTAGAATGGGAAATGGTACACCACAGATCACGCGGGGAGGGGGAACGGCACTCTTAGCTTGGAGATACAAACAAGTATAATTTAACCAACATGAAAATCGAACTACATAGAATTTCAATTCGTAAAGTAATAGTTGGCTACAAAGACAGCGCCGAGGAGGGTGTAGTGGCTTATGGCGGCAAGCTGGACATACGTCCAAAATATCAGCGTGAATTTGTGTATAAAGAAAAGCAACGCAATGCCGTAATTGAAACGATCAAAAACAGCTTTCCGCTCAATGTGATGTATTGGATGATACGAGACGATGGCGGTTACGAAGTGCTTGATGGTCAACAGCGCACCATCAGCATCGGGCAATATGTTAATGGCGATTTTTCGCTGAACGACCGTTTTTTCCACAATCTGACTAAAGAAGAACAGGATAAAATTTTGGATTATGAATTGATGATTTACTTCTGCGAAGGCACGGATAAAGAACGGCTGGACTGGTTTAGGATTATCAACATCGCCGGGGAAAAATTGACTGATCAAGAAATCCGCAACGCCGTTTATACCGGGCCGTGGCTCTCTGACGCGAAACTGAAATTCAGCAAATCAAACTGCGTGGCGTATCTTTTAGCAAACGACAGCGGGAAGTTAGTTGAGGGTTCGCCAATCAGACAGGAATATTTGGAAACCGCACTCTCGTGGATTAACGACGGCAAGATTGAGGATTATATGGCCAAGCATCAGCATAACAAAAACGCTGATGAGCTGTGGAATTACTTTCAAAATGTTATTGATTGGATTCGTAAAACTTTTACAAATTATCGGAAAGAAATGGCGAGTGTGAATTGGGGCGAGTTGCATAATCAATTCAAGGATAAAAAACTTAACGGCTCTAAATTGGAAACTGAAATCGCCGAACTGATGCAGGATGAGGATGTAACGAAAAAATCAGGAATCTACCCTTATGTTCTGACTAGGCAAGAAAAACACCTTTCAATTCGCGCCTTTACCGACAAGATGAAGCGCGAGACGTACGAGAGGCAGAAAGGAATCTGCGTAAAATGCAGAAAAAAGTTTGAGATTGAAGAAATGGAAGCTGACCACATCAAACCTTGGCACGAAGGCGGAAAGACAATCGCGGAAAATTGCCAGATGTTGTGCAAGGAAGACAATAGAGTTAAATCTGGGAAATAAAAGATTTTTTTGTTCTTGCTTGGATGAAAGGTTTCAAAGTGGGCAGATTCGGTAATTCGCTGAAGCAATATGGATAATCTTTTGGAAAACATCTCAAAAATTGATTTCAATGCTTTAAATTCTTAATTTCATTGATGTATTTTTTAAAATATATGCTAAAATGTCAGTATGGAAAATTTAGTTAAGGCGGATATTTTTTTCTTCATTACCGGCATAGCGGTTATTGTTATCACTATTTGCGCGATGATCGTTATGTTTTATGTGACACGAATTTTGAGAGATATGAAGCGTATCTCAAAGACGATGTCTGAAGAAAGCGACAAGCTTTTGAACGATATCGATTCACTGAGGGAAACGGTCAAAACCGAGGGGACAAAGGTGATTACAATCGCCGATTTCTTTCTCAATTTGTTTATCCGCCGGCAAAAGATGTCCAAGGATAAACATTCGAGCGTTAAAAGTCATCATAGTTTAACGGATAAAATTAAATAAATTAAAAAATATGAAAAATAAAAATGAAGGTATGAGCGAGATGAAAAATGGAATATTGGTCGGGGCTGGAATTATTTCTTTGGCGGCGGGAGTAGCGGGGACATATTTTCTCTATGGTTCAAAAACCGCAGCGAAAAACCGCAAGAAAATTCGCGGATGGACCCTAAAAGCGAAAGGCGAAATTCTGGAAAAGCTCGAGTCGTTTGCGGATGTGAGCGAAGAAACGTATCATGGCATCGTGAAAGAAATCATTGGCAAATATGAAAGTCTTAAGCACATTGACGCGGCGGAAATAAAGGAGTTTGCTTCCGAACTTCTTGCTCATTGGAAAAATATTAAAAAAGACATTGAGTCGGCGGTCGCGGGACAAAATAAATCAAAGATAAAAACTAATTCGCCTTCTCACAAAAAAACTACCAAAAAATAAAATCTTCATAATTTAGATAGAAAAAAATCTTCCGGTGTCGGCAGAACTTTAAAAATTCACAGCGACGGTTGCGCAAAAACGCTATTTATCGTACCTTTAATACAGAAAATATCCCATAACCTTTTAAAAGGAGAGAGATTATGAACACTTCAGTAATTTGTCAAAAAGATTCCATAATCATTGAACCAAGCGGCAAGATTGAAAGAGATTTGAAGGATATTCTAAAAAGATCGGGTATTATAAATATTGTAATTGTAAACCTCTATTGCATGAATACGCGATTTGAAAAAATAAAAGAATTGACGAAAGATGGTGCCAATTTGAAAATATTCCACGGCGGAAATGCGGAAATTTTCAACAATATGCTCGAGGCTTTTGATCTGGCGGAGAGGAATGATATTGAATATATGGAGCGATTGAAAATTCCAGAAATAGTGATTTCTTACTGGAAATTCTATTTTAAAAATTTTCCTGCAACAATTTCAAAAAATGAGGAGATATAAGGCTCCTAATGCTCTTAAAATGCCTTGTGGTAATTCAAAATATCACAGGGCATTGCTTTTTATTTGGATGTGGCGTATAATAAAAAAGTCGGAGATGTTCTCAAAGGTTTAAGTCTTTCTTAGCCATATGGGAAAGGGGTCGTTCTATCGATAAATATGATTTATAGGTTTGGTGCATTTCTTTGTTGTGAGCCTCGTCTGCTTCCTCGCGGTATAATAATACGGCTTGGTCGCAATAATCGCTCGCGCCTAGAACTGCATCCAAACGCATAAATTCTCAAAGTTATAAAATAAATTAAGCTAACATATGGCAAAGAAATTGTATGTCGGAAATTTGTCTTACGGAATGACTGATGACGGTTTGAAAGACGCTTTCTCGAAAGTGGGAGCGGTTGATTCAGCCAACATCATCACTGATAAGATGACCGGCAGATCCAGAGGTTTTGGTTTTGTCTCTATGCCGAACGATGATGAAGCGCTAAAAGCGATTGATTCAATGAACGGCTTTGAGCTAGACGGCCGAAAACTCACTGTAAACGAAGCCAAGCCTATGGCGGAAAGACCTCCAAGAAGAGGTGGATTTGACAGAGGCGGCAGCAGAGGCGGAGACAGAATGAATTACTAAAAGTAGTTTGTTCGTCTGAAGTCTCAAGCAAAACCCGACCGTTAGGTCGGGTTTTGTGTTGTTTGAGTTTTAGAAACCTTAAATATTGATAAAAAAAAGCCATCCAGTCACAATTAATACTAACTGACTTGGATGGCTTTTGCTACCAACCTATGGCGATTTGATAGTTCCCTTCGGGGCAAATGGTGTAGGTAGTGAAATTTTTCTTGGAGAAATAAACCTTAAATCCATTAGAGGAGAAATGATTGATAACTATTTTTTCAACGCTAGTAAGATTTTTTTGGATAAATTCATCATTGTAACTATCATATTTTGACCAACAAAGAGAAATATCTTTAATAGCGACATCTCTTTCTCCTCTTTTGGCAGCTTCAATTATTGAATTTTCCCCTTTTTCTATTAGTCTTCTTATTTCTTCCGCTTCCTCATCCTTTTCTGTCTTTTTCTTATTTTCTAATATCTCCTTTTGTGCAACTTCTGTTAACCCGCGGACTCGGTCTATTAATATTGCCATCATTAACTCCTTTCTTGTGAAAAAGTGTATATTAAATAACTAACTCGTTATAAATTACACTAATTTCATAAAAATGCAATCATATTTACTATTTCCTTCCCGCTTTCGCTCGGTCAGTCTTGGTCAAAAGTTTTTTTCGCAAACGGACGCTTTTAGGGGTAATTTCCAGATAATCGCCGTCAGACATTATTTCAAGTCCGCGTTCTATGTCAACTTCAAGCGCCGGCACGAGTCTTATGGCTTCGTCGGAGCCGGAAGCGCGCATATTGGTCAGCTGTTTTCCTTTAGTCGGATTGACATCAAGGTCGTCGCCTTTGGTAACATTTCCGATAATCATTCCTTCATAGACTTCGGTGCCCGGTGTAATATAAAGAACGCCGCGCTCCTGCAAATTCCAAAGGGCGAATGCCAATGCCTTGCCCGGCATCATTGAAACCATTGAACCGTATTCTTGCTTTTTAATTTCCCCGGCGTATTTCTTGAATCCGATGACTCGGCTGCATAATATTCCTTCGCCTCTCGTGTCAATTATAAACTGCCCACGATACCCAAGAAGCCCTCTGGTCGGAATCTCAAACAGCAAGCGAACATTGCCGTCTTTCTGCTTCATATCGGTCATTATTCCTCGGCGTTTGTTTATTTTTTCAATAACCGTTCCGGAAACATCCTCGCGGACATCAATAGTCAATTCTTCAAACGGCTCCATTTTTTGTCCGCCAATTTCTTTGATGATGACTTGCGGCTGGGAAACTTGGAGTTCGTATCCTTCCCGTCTCATATTTTCCAGAAGTATGGCGATGTGAAGCTCGCCTCGGCCGTAGACTCTAAGCAAGTCGGTGGACGAAAAGTCTACCTTGAGTCCGACATTTATCTCCACCTCTTTCTCTAGTCTTTCTCTGATCTGTCTTCCAGTTACGAATTTGCCTTCTCTGCCGGCGAAAGGGGAATCGTTGACGAGAAAGTCAATGGAAATTGTCGGTTCGTCAATTTTAATCTCGGCGAGAGGTTCTTGATTTTCATTTTGCATTATTGTCTCTCCTATGTATATGTCAGGCAAGCCGGCAATCATAATAATGTCTCCACTCTCGGCTTCAGCCACTTCTTTCCTTTGAAGACCTTCAAAAGTGAAGAGTTTGGTGATTTTCCCTTGCCTTGTTTCTCCGTCGTGCTTTTTTATAAACACAGAACTGCCGGACTTTATTATTCCTTCATAAACTCTGGCAATCGCCAATCTTCCAAGAAAATTATCATATCCCAAATTAAAAGGTTGGGCGCGGAAAGGCAGGTTAGTGCCTTTTGAAGCTGGCGGCACTTTCTCCATTATCATATCAAGAAGGGGAGTTAAGTCCTTTGAATCGTCAGCAAGGTTTCGTTTCGCAATTCCTTGCCTGCCAATCGCGTAAATAACGGGGAAGTTTAATTGCTCGTCGTTGGCGCCGAGCTCCATAAATAATTCAAGCACGAGCTCGTGGACTTCCGCCGGCCGCGCCGCCGCTTTATCAATTTTGTTGATTATCACAATCGGTTTTAATCCAAGCTCCAAAGACTTCTTAAGAACGAATCTGGTTTGAGGCATCGGACCTTCTTGCGCGTCAACGACAAGAAGGACAGTGTCGATTGATCGCAAAACTCGCTCCACCTCCGAACCGAAATCGGCGTGTCCCGGAGTGTCCACGATGTTAATCTTTCCGTCTTTGTAAAATATGGAGGTGTTTTTCGCATAAATAGTGATGCCGCGCTCCTTTTCCAGCGCGTTTGAATCCATACTGAATCCTTCGGCAAGACTGCCCCTGCCGTTTTGTTTCATCAGAGCGTCGGTCAAAGTCGTCTTTCCGTGGTCCACATGGGCTATAATTGCTATATTTCGTATTTCCATAATATTTTAAACAAGTCCGCATTGTAATGGAAAAATTTAATTTTGTCAAAAAAATTTATCGGGAGGATTTAGATTTAGAATTTAGAGTGTTGCGATAAAAGATTCCGTATGATATATTAATTGAAATCAGTAAGTTATTACTTGTTGATAATATTTGTATTTTGACATTTTAATAGAGAAAGGCGGTGGATTATGGGTGGTGTTAATCATGGAATTAATTCTAGTTTTAAAATAGAAGCTACTATTTATAATTGGGTGGTTATATCGCTCGGAGGGTCGCTGATCGTTCCGGATGGAATAAACACTACTTTTATTTCTGAATTTAAAAAAGTCATACTTAATCAAGTAAATCGGGGCAGAAAGTTTATCATTGTCTGTGGAGGTGGCAAGACTGCCAGAAATTATCAAGGTGCGTGTAAAAAGCTTAATTGTGAAAGTAGTAATAATATTCTTGATTTGATAAGGATAAGAGCCACAAATCTTAACGCCTTATTTATGGCGGGTGCTTTTGGAAATGTAGCGGATCAAAGGATTATCAAGAACCCAGACAAAAAAATCCTAACAGATAGGCAGGTTATTTTTTCTGGAGGTTATAAGATTGGGCGCAGTACAGATTTTGGCGCTGTTCGGTTTGCTCTAAACATCGGGGCCCGGCTAGTAATCAATCTTACCAACATAGACGGTGTCTATGACAAGAACCCTAATGATGAAAATTGCAAAAATGTGAAATTAATCAAATCCATTTTATGGTCTGATTACAGAGCGATGATTCCAAAAAAGTGGACTTATGGACTTAATTCTCCGTTTGATCCGACGGCATCAAGAGAGGCAGAGAAAAAAGATATTGATGTTGTAATAATAAATGGAAATAATTTGAAAAATTTTGAACACTGTCTTAATGGCAACCGTTTTAAGGGGACGACTATCCATGGATTTTTGACTCCTAATTTATATCCATTTAAAATTTTTAAAAGGAGAAGGTTGCACAATATAAAAGACACATTTATATACGAATAAAAATCAGCAACCGAATCTCTGCAACGCAATGCATAGGGCAAACCCAAGAGTTTGCCCTAATTTTTATATTTTATTACTGTTACAGTAATGATTTTCTAATTCGTATTCGGCTGTCCTCCTTCCAAAACAAATACTGCCGAGGCGAGGACTGTCGTCCACAATCCGTCTTTGTGCCCCTGGGCCGATTGGGTGACATTGGAAGTGGTGATGAATTTGCCGCTGGCTTTGTATTGTTTTTCCCGCTCATCCCACGCTTTGCTTGAGTCAAACTCTATGCCCAAAGTCGTGGCGAGCATTGTCGCCGCCAAGTCTTCGGCATAGTCGCCGGCTCTTTCTTCAGTGTCGCCGAAAGAATGGTGCTCGCTAAGATAGCCGTATTGATTGCTGTCTTTAGGTATTGCGAGCCCTACGGACGCGGCGATAAGTCTATTCGGCTCATTGGTGGCATTGCGGCTCATAACGCAGAACCTAATTGAACCGGCCTTCATATATTTCACCCCTTCTTCTTTGGATATTCTTTTGCATCCGGGGGGGAATATGCTTGAAACCGTCACTAAATTTTGAGTCTCTATTCCGGCGTCACGGAGCGCCAACTCAAAAGATTGGAGATAGTCTTTGTGCCGTCCCACTCCTTTCGTGAAAAAAACTTTTTGAGGAACCATCTTTTTTTTGAAAATTTCCAATTTCCAATTTTTTTAAAATCAGAAATCAAAATTGATTTAGTTAATAAATTTTTTAGATTGACCTCGCGGCCTCACTGCGAAAATAATATCAACGATTGTTTTAAAATGCAAAATTAAGGAAGGTTTTAGGTTAGAGGTGTTAGGTTTTAGGGACCGAAAATGAATTTCTAAACTGTGAAATTTTTTCAATCAATGATACTATTGTAATAATTAAATAAAATTAAATTTACAAATGAATTTTTTTAAAATCTCATTGTTGCTCGTCTTCATCTCTCTAATCGTGGGGCTTACGCCATCATTTCTCAAGTTTGCGTTTAATAATAATGGTCAGTCAGCCGATGTCATCGCTTCCAAGATGCCGAAGAGTGACGCCATTAAATATGTTATCGCAAGAAAAAGTCGAATTCCGGTTTATCTGGCGGATACGGAAGAGAAAAGAATAAAAGGTCTAGGCGAACGAACATCGATTCCCGTCGATTATGGAATGTTCTTCATTTTTGACGGCTCTGATTATCAGAGCATTTGGATGAAAGATATGCTTTTCTCCATAGACATAATCTGGATTGATGAAAATTTTAATATCGTTCACATTGAAAAAAATATTTCTCCCGATACTTATCCTAAAATATTTACTCCCCCCTTTAAAGTTCGTTATGTTTTGGAGCTGAATTCCGGAATGTCCGATTTTTACGATTTAAAAACGGGCGAAAAAGCAATTTTTAGCCAAAAGTGATTTTTTCCACAACCGCGCGCCTCTGTTTTTTAAGAAATTTAAAATAATATTTGTCGTTTTAATTTTTTTCAGAAAATAATTTCTTTGCTTCCATTATTTTTCAACGGATTTTTTTATGTTCGCTTTACATAAGATATTTTTCAATCTCTCGTAGTGATTTTCGCTTGCGCTCTCTTTTTTTGTTTTTTGTTTTGAGTTAAAATTACTTGAAATATTTTTTATCAGTGATAATTTTTTAAAACATTATGGTCAAAGATTCAAAGAGCGGCGGCAAAGAAGCAAGCTTCATTGAGAAGGTTCAAAAAAGAGACGGTTCAATCGTTCCTTTTGATTTCGAAAGGATAACCAGCGCCATCAATAAAGCTATGATCTCTGTCGGAGAAGGTTCGGAAGAAGAAGCCAGACTTGTCGCCAATAAAGTCTTGGGCGATTTGGTGAGAATCGTCAAAAAATTCAAGAATTTCGTGCCGACCGTGGAAGGAATACAGGACACCGTGGAAAAAGAGCTTATATTGAGCGAATACGTCAAGACCGCCAAATCATACATTTTATATCGCGATAAAAGATCGAAACTTAGGGAGAAAGGAGTTCGAGTTCCGGAAAAAGTCAGAAAATTGACGGAACAAAGCAAAAAATATTTCAAAAGTCCGCTGGGCGAATTCGTTTATTACAGGACTTATTCCAAATGGATAGAAGAGGAAGGAAGGCGGGAGACATGGATTGAAACGGTGGACAGATACATGAGTTTTATGAGAGAGAATCTCGGCAAACTTCTAAAGGAATCCGAATACAAGGAAGTCCGAGACGCTATTCTCAACCAAGAAGCGATGCCTTCAATGAGACTTTTGCAATTCGCAGGACAGGCCGCCAGAAAGACCAATGTTTGCGCTTATAATTGTTCCTTCATAGCGCCGTCGACATTTCAGGATTTCGCGGAAATCATGTACATCTCTATGTGCGGAGCGGGTGTCGGCTTCTCCGTGGAAAGCCAAAATATTCAAGCTTTGCCGCAAATCAAGCCGCAGACGGGGAAGAAATTTCCGACTCATATAATCGCCGACACTAAAGAAGGCTGGGCTGACGCGCTTCATTTGGGAATGAAGACATGGTATGAGGGAGGCGACATCGAATTCGATTATTCGCAACTTCGTCCGGCTGGAGCGAGGCTGAAGACTATGGGAGGCAAGTCTTCCGGTCCTGAACCGCTCAAAAGACTTCTTGACTTTTCGCGGATGAAAATTCTCAAGAGACAGGGAAGAATGCTTACCAATTTGGACGCGCACGACATTATCTGTTGCATCGGAGATTGCGTGGTGTCCGGAGGCGTGCGCAGAAGCGCGCTAATATCCCTCTCCGATCTTGACGATGAAATGATGAGGGATTCCAAGAAAGGGCAATTTTATCTGAACGAACCGCAGAGAAGCATCGCCAATAATTCCGCCGTTTACGTTCAAAAGCCGACGAATGCGGAATTTTTAGACGAATGGGTCGCCCTTATGAAAAGCGGGTCTGGGGAAAGGGGCATATTCAACAGGGGCGGTTTGGCAAAAACTTTGCCGGAGAGAAGATTGAAAGCGTTAAAAGGTCAGATAAGCGATTTGGGAACGAATCCTTGCGGAGAAATAATTTTGAAATCAAAGCAATTCTGCAATTTGTCGGAAATCGTCGCCAGAGCGGAAGACGATGAAAAGTCTCTTTTGAGGAAAATAAGAGTAGCCGCGATTTTGGGAACATACCAATCGACGCTCGTTAAATTCGGCTATTTGTCGAAATCTTGGGAAGAGAATTGCAAAAAAGAAAGACTGCTCGGAATTTCCATAACCGGACAGTGGGATTGTCCGGCCGTAAGAAATGCCGACACTCTCAAAAAACTCAAAAACGAAGCGATACGAATAAACGAATCGTACGCAAAAAGGTTCAAGATAAATTCCTCGACTTGCGTTACTTGCGTCAAACCGTCCGGAACATTGTCGCAGATGGTGGATTGCGCCTCCGGAATGCACGCCAGACATTCTCAATATTACATAAGAAGAGTCCGAATTTCCGCGACCGATTCTCTATTCAAGATGCTTCGCGATCAGGGCGTTCCTTATCATCCGGAAGTCGGACAATCAAGAGACGGCGCCAATACTTACATATTTGAATTTCCGGTGAAAGCGCCGGAAGGGTCGCTTTTCAGAGACGACCTGACGGCTTTGGAACAGCTTGAACACTGGAAGCTCGTCAAAGAAAATTATACGGAACACAATCCTTCAATCACGATATCGGTCGGAGAAGAAGAATGGATCGATGTGGCCAACTGGCTCTACGGGAATTGGGACATTATCGGCGGTTTGTCTTTCTTGCCGAGAACCGACCATATTTACCAAATGGCTCCTTATGAAGAAATCGACGAAAAGACATACGATGAAGCTCTGAAAAAGTTTGCTCATATAGATTTTTCCAAGATTGTAACCTACGAGAAGGCAGACGAAACGGAAGTGAAGAAAGAGCTGGCTTGCGTCGCCGGAGTCTGCGAAATTGTTTAATTGGTTGTGAATATTTTTAAATTACGGCTAATTTGTCGGCTTTTAAAGCATATTGACTTTTCAGAAAAAACAATTACAGTTTGTATAGATATTGTCAAAATTTATCTTTTTAACTTTTTGGAAAGGAGAATTGTATGCATAGCTTCCGGCAGTTTTTAGAAGCTTTTATTTCTGGTCGGGTGGGCGATGACGGAATGCCCATTCTGATAAACAAGATGGGTGTTCCCTGCATTCCAAGTTGTTGTTTGAGAATAGAAATGATTTCATTATCTATTCTTTTTCGCGCAAAAAGTTACTTTTATAAAATCTGGTCTTTTGCAAAATATGTTGCAAAAGATCTAAAAGATCTAAAAGATAAAACTTTTGAAATTTAGTTTTTAATATTTGCAAGCCGCCAAGTTGGAAACTTGGCGGCTTCTTTATTTTGATTCCTGATAAATTTATGGGCTTATTCAAATAATTTTCTTGAAATGTTATTATTAAAATTGACAATCCAACAATCCAACAATCCGACAATCTGCAATCTAAAAACTATAATATATGCCTTATAAAATTAGCGAACATATAGCCGACATAAGAATGACGGCGCAGGGTAAAAATTTGGAACAGCTTTTTACCGATATTTTTTTCGGGATTATGTATGTCTTAAAGCCGGCGCAGAAATTCGCGACGGAAAAAACGGAAAGAGAAATATCCTTGAAGTCTCTTGACGCGACGGATCTCCTCGCTGATTTTCTCAATGAAGTTTTGTCTCTCGCTTCCGCGAATAAAGAATCTTACACTCACATAATTTTTTACAAAATTCAGCCGACCGCTTTGAGAGCCAAACTTTTTGGGATTTCCGTCGAGTCATTTCATAGAAACATAAAGGCCGTAACTTATCACGAAGTGAAAGTGAAACAGACGGAAAGCGGAGTGTGGGAAGCCAATCTTGTTTTCGAGATTTAAAATGAACGATCCACCCCAGACCGACATCCGATGTCGGTCTGGGGTGGTGCGGTGGGACATGGCGGATTCTTATCCCCATCGACAATTTGACGGAAATGTTCAGTTAACCTTCAAGGGTGACACTTTAGATAAATAATAATTCAATTTCTCGACCGGAATCATGCCATTAAGGTACTTCCCAAGATGGATTCTTTCGTAGTTGTAGAATTGCAAATACTCAGGCAGTGTCTTCCATGTTTTTCTGGGATTCAAGTAATACTCTTGATCAATCACCCCATGGGCTCGCTCTACCGCTCCATCCCAATTCGGAGATGACTTTGGAATGAAGTAATGAGCGATTCCTTTATCAACCAGGTGTTTATGAAAATCTCCGCGATTCTCGCTTCCGTTGTCGCTCTGTATTCCCAATATCTTGAATTGAAAATATGTTTCAGCCAGAAGGAAGGCGTTGATGGTATCTTCCGCGCTCATGGTATTTGTGATTGTCGCGTATTGTATGCCTGTGTAAATATCAATGAAAGTCCTTTGGTATTTGCGCGTATTGTCTTCCCAGACATATTTAGCGTCAATTTGAACCACCTCGCCCGGAGCTCTGGAAATCACCGCTTCTTTGAGCGGAGCATACCAAGCTAACTTCTTTTGAGGACGAAAAATCAGACCTTTCTTTTTGTAGAATTTGTAAATAGCCGTCGTGGAAACATCAACATTGAATCTCCTCTTGATTAACAGCTTCATTTTTAGCGGACCGTAATTTATTCTCATTTTTTGCTCGTAAATGAATGTCTTGATCTCTCCTTTGATTTTGGTGTTCGGATGTTCCTTTCGAGGCTCGTATTTTCTTGAACAGCGATCTTTTTCTCTCCATTTGTAATATGTTTTGTGAGAAATGGAGTACAAATCACAAACCTCTTTGACTGTTTTGCCCGCCTTCTCCGCTAAGAAATACCACTTCTGTCTTATTTTAACCGGATATGCCGGTGTTTGATTCTTGTTTGCCATAAATTGTTTTTTCGGCTTTCGCCCTTATGAATTCTGATAATTAACCTTTGTCACCCCAATCTATCAGAAATGTCACCTCATAAGGTTAACTGTACAGCATATTGACTGTTCGAC
>JAGXAA010000009.1 GCA_018971765.1 Patescibacteria group bacterium | reverse complement strand
GTTTCAGTACCCCGATTGGCTCGCTTGTTCGTGAAGACACTCCAAGCTCGACTCAATCGGGCTTCAAGTCCCCCACGGAAGCGCCCCGCGCTTCCTCTCTGCACACTCGCAGACTCGTGGTGCCGAGGGGCGGACTTGAACCGCCGACCCCATGCTCTTCAGGCACATGCTCTACCAACTGAGCTACCTCGGCATATTTTTAAATTTCTCCAACCGTCATTTTCCAAGATGATTTATTATGTTAATAAACTGCGAATAAACGCTTCTGAATTCTTTGACATAGGGTTCTATGAGATAATAAGCTCCAAAACCCAAGCCGATAATTACTAACCAATAAAAAACCTTGAAGCCTGTCGCTAAACGATTGGAACGGCGGATACCTTTCAGAATCTTGTTATTTTCTTCCGAAATTTTCAAAGTTCTTTCCAATAACTCCCTTTCCTCTGAATTCATAAAAAAAGTATAGCAAAATGCCGATAAAAGACAAACTGAGTCAGGTTTTAGGTTATAGATGTTAGATTTTAGGTAAAATAAATGATCTGCTTCTTCACTTACAATCTACTGTCTACTGCCTGCAACCTTCTGACTGATGACAAACGCAAAGTTATTTGATAGTATATGAAAATGACACTTAGACCAATAACACCTCAATTTCAAACAAACACTGAAAATGTGACGGGGCTTCACAAAGATATCATAGGAGATTTCAGTAACATAAGAGGCGATGTGAGCAATATCAAAGGGAATCTCAAGCTCAACGACATATCAGGCGATGTTTCAAACATCAGAGGGTATTTGAATGGATTGAGCGGAGATGTAAGCGCCATATTCGGAATAATATCTCACATTAAAAGCAATGTGAGCAACATCAGGGGCGATGTTTCCGATATAAGAGGCGATTTCAGCGGCGCAATAGGAGATGTGTCCAATATCACGGGAGACGTCAGCAAAATAAGAGGAGACGTAAGTCACATAGAAGGGGATGTTTCAAACATAATCGGCGATGTGAGCGACTTGAAAGGAAATGTGACGAACTTGAGGGGGAATGTCACCAATTTGAGAGGATATGTCGGCGGCATAAGCGGAGACGCCACTAATATTTCGGGAGATGCGAGCAATTTGAGCGGCAATGTGACGGGCGTCGAGGGTGATGCCACGGGATTCGTCGGCAACACAGAAGAATTAACCAAAGGCAAAATATCTTTATCTTTATAGGATAAAAATTCCCCCATATAATATCCTCTATCTATCCGTTGAATCTTTCTAAATATTTCTTAAGTCCTTCATTCATCTCCGGATGTTCAAGCCCCATTTCTATTTGCGCAATGACAAATTGCAACTTGTCCCCGCAATCATATCTTTTACCTTCAAATTGGCATCCGTAAACGGGTCTGCCCGCGGAAAGACGCGAACTGAAAGCGCCGGCAAGTCTTATCTCGCCGTCTTTGCCGGGCTTTTGATTTTTTAAAATATTAATTATTTCGGGAGTGATAATATATCGACCCACGGCCGCGAGATCCGAAGGAGCTTCTTCGGCGCTCGGTTTTTCGATGAAACTTTTAATCTCCCAAGTTTTTTCATCCAATTGAACGCTTCCGACAATTCCGTATTTTGAAACATTCTGTCTTGGAACTCTTTCAGTAGCCACGACAGGGTCTCCATATTTCGCGAATATCTCCATAAGCTGGCCTATCGCTGGTTTTCCGCTATTGATAATGTCATCGCCAAAAAGAACCGCCACCGCTTCATCTTCTCCGATAAAATGAGCCGCGGCTAAAACTGCGTGTCCGTCGCCGAGCGGTTTCTGCTGGCGGACAAAAGCGAATTTCGCCAGATTGCCAAGGCCGCGTATCATTTTCAACTCCGCTTCTTTTTTCTTTTGTTCAAGCCTGTATTCCAATTCAAAATTGCGATCGAAATGATCTTCAATCGCCCGCTTTCCTATCGCCGTTACGAAAATAATTTCCTCTATTCCGGCGCTTACCGCTTCCTCAACTATGTATTGAATGATCGGCTTGTCCACTATCGGAAGCATTTCCTTCGGCTGAGCTTTCGTCGCCGGAAGAAATCGCGTACCCATGCCCGCAACCGGAATAATGGCTTTGTGGATTTTATTTCTCATATGGAAAATATTATAAATCTTTCAAGAGCAGGAAAGCAAAAATTTTAGTCTAAAAATTCCAGATTCAAAATTTCAAATTCATCCTTTCTATGAATCGGAATCGGAAGATTCCTTCACGCACTGATAGACAAACGCTGGAGGAGCGTTGAACAAGGTGAATTTGAGGGCGACTTTTTTGAAGACGGATTTTAATTTCTTGTAAGCGCCCAATGAATATTGGAATTGAACGTAAACGCCTCCTTCGCTTAGAATATTTTTTATGGCTTTAAATAAAAGTCCGCGCGAATCATTGGCAAGAGTCGAAAGCGGAATTCCAGAGATCACATAATCAGCTTTAATCTCCTTCAAATGATAAGCCATATCCAAAGCTGAGACATTGAAAATCGTAAGACGGCTGTCTTTGTTTTTATCGAGTTCTCTACAAAAATCAGGATTAATTTCAAATATAATAAGTTTCGTATCTTCATCCATCATCTCCAGTATCTTATTGGTGAAGCATCCTAGGCCAGGTCCGATTTCCACAATCACTCCGGCTTTTTTGAAATCAATCGGCCCAAGCATTTTGCCCGCCAAAAAACGACAACTTGGAATGACCGACCCGACCTCTTTCCAATTTTTCAAAAACTCTTTTATGAATTTGATTTTGCCCATCAATCTATCTTAGCACACTTGCCTTAATTCAAGACTAATTCAGTCAAGTGGTAATATTTTTCATCATGTCTTTCGAGGAGAACTTTGTCGCGCCAAAGCCGAGTCTCGCCTCTGGCGGAGCGAGGCAACAACCCTCAAAAATGCTGAAATTGTAAATTTGCGGTGTCCGTTTGAAAATATCCGAACGGAACTGGCTGGACTCGGCGGGCGGAATCCCCCCACACACACCTCCTGCGGGCGGGAATACAGCCGAGGTTTTGCCAAATCCTTTCCCCAGAAAAATGCTTCCGCAAAACCGAGTCCATTGTTTAGAGCGTACGAGGTAGTTTCGAGCCACCACGCGCGCCGAGCGTGCGATTAGTCGGCATCAGGATTTTGTTCGTAATAGGTTCGGACTTTGTTTAAAAGACACCACCACCAAATTTGATTTCGCAAAGAAGTTGCCTCGGCGCTTAGCCGCGAGGCAATCCTTTCGTCTGGCTCAAAAAATTCTGAAACTATCTTATGGTGGGATATTCTAAACTTTAATTTCCTCCCTCTCATCTCTCTATTTTTTGTCCGCTCGACGCGAGAATGATGATTGTCTTGCTTTGATTGTGCGGATATAATGGTTGCGAGATATGGACTACTTAAATCATTTTTTGCCGGCAATGGAACATTTTGGAATGTTTGGGTATTGGCTGGTTTTGCTTATCTCGCTTTTGGAATCTCTCGCTTTTGTCGGGGTTATTATCCCGGGTTCGGTGCTTGTGATCGCGGCGGGATTCCTGTCCGCTCACGGCTATTTTGACATTGGAGATTTGATTTGGTTTGCCGCCGCCGGAGCGATACTCGGCGACGGTTTGAGTTATTATCTGGGGACGAAAGGAACAAAATTTTTCCATAACGAAAATAAAATACTGAAGCTAAGCCACTTGGAGAGGGGCCGGCGATTTTTTAAGAAGCACGGCAATAAAAGCGTCTTTCTCGGACGGTTTGTGGGACCTATTCGTTCAATTGTTCCGTTTATCGCCGGACTGTCCAAGATGGATAAACTGTCATTTTTATTTTGGAACATTGCCAGCGCTTTTTTGTGGGCGGCGGCGCATCTGTTTCTCGGATATTTTTTCGGCGGAGCGGTCAAATCCGTTGAAGCGTGGTCAACGAGAGCTGGCGTTTTTATCCTTTTCGTTTTCTTGTCCACGGCTCTTATTTGGCTTGCGGTGAAGAAAAGCGGACGATTTTTTGTTTTCGTTAAATCCGTTTTCACATCGGTCAAAGAAGCGATTGCCGCAAATCCCGATGTTCGGCGATTTGCCGAAGATCATCCCGTATTTTTCGGTTTCATCGGGCGGAGGATAAGCGCGCGAAGATTTTCCGGACTTCCGTTCACTCTTTTGTCAATTTCGTTTGTCTATATTTTCTCGCTCTTTTTCGGCGTCGTTAAAGATGTCATCGCTTCCGGTCCGATTGTCGCCTCGGATGTTCGCGTCGGAAGCCTCCTCTATTCGTTTAGAGATTTGGAATTGGTGAAATTTTTCACTTGGATTACCGTTTTGGCCAAATGGGAGATGATTATAAGTTTTGCGGCGACGGCATCCATTATTCTTTGGCTTTGGAAGGAAAGAACATACGTTATTCCTTTGTTCGTAACGATCGCGGGCGGCGGGTTGTTCGGCTTAATCGGAAAATTAGCGCTTCATCGCGAACGTCCGGAAACCGCTCTGTATGTTGAAAACACTTTCTCTTTTCCAAGCGGACACTCGACGATAGCCGCGGCTTTCTTCGGATTCATAATCTATATTTTGCTGAGACGAAAGCAAAAATTAAAATACAAAATCAACACATTTTTTTTCGGACTGACATTGATTCTGCTCATCGGCTTAAGCCGCCTTTATCTCGGAGTTCATTTTTTAAGCGATGTGTGGGGAGGTTATCTTTTAGGCTTGCTGTGGCTTTTCATAGGCATTGCCATTTCAGAATGGTTGATTTCGCGAAATAAGTCCGCGCCGCTTTCTCCGTCTCGGAAAATAAAAATAATTTCAGCCGCTATTATTTTTGTTCAGGCAGCTTTTTACGCCGGTTTTGCTTTTAATTATAATCCGCCCATAAACAAGAAAGCGGAGAAATTTAATCAAACCGTTGTCTTGAGCGCGCCGGAATTGTTGAACGGCAATCGTTTGCCGCGTTTTACGGAAACTCTGACGGGAGAAAATCAGGAGCCGATAAGTTTTATCATTATCGCCAAAGATGATGGGAATTTGATTGAATCTATGCAAAAGGCGGGATGGCGGCTCGCTGACCGAATAGACATATCTTCTTTCGCTCGATTTGAGAAATCGGCTTTCTTAAAAGAGGATTATCCGACCGCGCCGATGACTCCGTCTTTTTGGAATTCAAAAATAAACGATATGGGCTTTGAAAAGCCGACCGACGCCAAGAACGCGCGCGAGAGGCATCACGCCAGATTTTGGCGGACTCAATTTGAGACGCCCGATGGAGGCCGCGCGTATGTCGGCACGGCCAGTCTGGATGTCGGAATGAAATGGCTGATCACCCATAAAATAAAATCCGACATTGATACGGAAAGGGAATTTCTGTTCGCCGATTTGGAAAAAGGAGGATTCGCATTGAATTATGAAAAAATTCAATCCGTCGCGCCGGTCTTGGGCGAGAATTTTTTGGGAGACCAATTTTTCACCGATGGAAAATTGTATTTAATTGTTTTAAAATAACCGGCAGTCAAAATATTATGAATACTTTAATCATCTTCGGAGCCAAATATCTGTATCTTGCGGCGATAGCCGTCGCTCTTGTTTATTTTTTAAAACAACCGAGAGAGATAAAAAAGCGGATTATAATTTTCGGACTCGCGTCTTTACCGATAACTTATCTTGTCGCTAAGTTAGCCGGACATTTTTATTATGATCCTCGCCCCTTCGCGGCGGGCAATTTCACTCCGCTCATTCCTCATGCCGATGACAACGGTTTTCCTTCGGATCACACTCTTATTCTCGCCGCCATCGCTTCCGTTATTTATCCGTTCAGCAAAAAGGCGAGCGCCGTATTGTGGATGCTCGCCTTCGCAGTTGGTTTTTCAAGAGTGTTCGCCGGAGTTCATCATTCAATCGATATTTTTGGCAGTATGATTATCGCTGCGGTAGTATCCGTGTTGACGGTTCGATTGTTAGGCAAGCGGGGCATGGTGTAACGGCTAACATACGCGTTTCGGGTACGCGCGACTCCCGGTTCGAATCCGGGTGCCCCGATTAAATCAAAACCAACTTGAAAACTAAGTTTCCAAGTTTCGGGTTTCTCGTTCATTTTTGATTGACAACATATTTCTCTTTTGCTACTCTTTAGCCAAGCTTCTAAAAGGCTTTTCTTTTTTGTATGGCAAAAAAATCAGTCATAGCAAGATCGCTAAAAAAACCGAAATTCGCTTCTCGCGTGGTGAGAAGATGCTTTAGGTGTGGCCGCAAAAACGGCTATATGAGGGATTTTGATATGTGCCGAATCTGCTTCAGAGAATTTGCCAATGAAGGAATGATTCCGGGAATAAAGAAATCATCGTGGTAAGCTAGGTTTTAGTTTGTAGGCATTAGGTTTTAGGGAAGAAATTAATTTTCAATCTGAAACCTAAAACCTAAAACCTAAAACCTAAAACCTAAAACAATGGACTCAATCGCAAATATGATAATAGGAATAAAGAACGCCGGAAATGCCGGCAAGGACTCTATCGCGTTGCCATATTCCAAATTGAAAGAGGCGATAGCGAACGTCTTGCTGAAAGAAGCTTATGTAAAGTCGGTTTCAAAAAAGAAAAGATCGAATAACAAAATGCTTGAAATAGGAATCCTGTATGAGGATGACAAGCCGAAAGTGCAAGGGGTTCAAAGAATTTCAAAATTTTCCAAAAGGATTTATCAAAAATCAAGCCTGCTTCGGCCTTTCAAAAACGGATTCGGTCGAGCGATTCTTTCCACCAACAAAGGAATTCTCACCGACAAACAGGCGGCGAAGGAAAAAGTCGGAGGGGAAGTGCTGTTTAAAATATGGTGAATTAGGTTATAGGCGCTAGGTCTTAGGTTGCAGGGAAGAAATTAATTTCTTAATCCTCAAAACCTATAACCTAGCACCTAAAACCTAAAACCTAAAACAATGTCAAGAATAGGAAAAAAAATAATAGAGATAGCGCCCAAGACCGAAGTGGCATTTTCGGACGGTATTTTGTCCGTGAAAGGTCCGCTGGGAGAATTGTCCCGAATTTTCAAGCCGGAAATAAAAATTGAAATCGCCGGCGGCAAGATTACCCTCAATCCAAAAAGAAATTCTTTGGATGTTTTGGCGCTCTGGGGGACTTACGCGTCCCATATTATCAATATGATTGCCGGCGTTCATAAGCCGTTTGAGAAAAAACTTATCGTCGAAGGCATAGGCTACAAATCTGACGTGAAAGGAGAGGAGCTTGTGATGAGTCTGGGATTTTCACATCCGGTAAAAATCAAGATACCGAAAGGGTTGAAAGTGACGGCGGAAAAAAATGTCATCGCGGTGTCGGGGATTGACAATGAGAAGGTCGGTCAATTCGTGGCGAAAATAAGGGATATGAAAAAACCGGAGCCGTATAAAGGCAAGGGCATAAGATACGAAGATGAGGTCGTGAGAAGAAAAGAGGGGAAGAAGTCGGTATAAATTAGGTTTTAGTTTATGGGTGTTAGGTTATAGGGGTAAATTCCTAAAAAACCTAAAACCTAATAAAATGAACAAATCAAAAATAAAAAAACAAAGAATTGAAAGAAGGCGCAAGAGAATACGCGCCAAAGCGAGCGGCACGTCATCAATACCCCGCCTTTCCGTTTACAGGTCTAATAAATACATATACGCCCAGCTTATTGACGATTCTCTTAAAAATACTATTGTTTCAATGTCATCCGCCAAAGTTAAAGGCAAGACATTCGTCGAGAGATCGCGAGAGACGGGGAAACAGTTGGCCAAAGCGGCGGAAGCCAAAAAGATAAATAAAATTGTTTTTGACCGAGGCGGTTTCAAATACGCGGGCAGAGTCAAGGCCTTGGCTGAAGGCGCGAGAGAGGGAGGTCTTGAATTTTAACGATAAGAAGCATGAGCCAAGAAAGAAAAAATGATAAAATAAGAAGAAACAAATAAGATTTTATTTAGATTGAAACATATGGATCAAGAAGAAAAAAAAATAATCAATGAAGCGGATCTCGCGAATGGTTTGCAAATCGGCGAAGGACTTAAATCCGCTGAAACCCCGAAAGAAGAAATGAAGCCGTTTTCGGGATTTGGCAGAGAAAGAGCAAAGAACGCCAGAAAAACGGGCGGAAGGGTTCAGCGCGTCAAGCCGGAATTTGACAACAAGCTCATAAACATCAGAAGAGTCGCCAGAGTGGTTTCAGGAGGAAGAAGATTCAGTTTCAGTGTCGCCATCATCGTGGGGAACAGAAAGGGCTCGGTCGGAGTCGGCATAGGCAAAGCCGGAGACACGGCGCTTGCCATAGAGAAAGCCACCAGGAACGCCAAGAAAAATATGATTACCGTCAATTTGACGAAATCAATGTCCATTCGCCATGAGGTGGACGCCAAATATTCCAGCGCGCGCATTATTATTCGTCCGGCGCCGGGAAGAGGCGTCATCGCCGGAAGCGCGGCAAGAAATGTCCTTGATCTTGCCGGCATAAAAGACGTGTCGGCGAAAATTCTGTCCGTGTCCAAAAATAGCCTTAATATAGCGAGAGCCGCGGTGGCCGCGCTCCGAAAGGTAAGCGGCAATAAAGGCGATAAGGATATGAACAAAACGCCGTTATCAAATGAAGGAGCGAAGGACGGCAAGGAAGAATCCGCCGCTAAAAAATCCGAGTGACTGTTTTCAATAGACGCAAAATCGTTAATCAGAAATCACTTCAATAATTTACTATGAATTACGAAACGGAAAAATTTAGATCCTCGGGTCGCAAAAACTCTTTGTATTTTGAGGTGTCTTTGCTCAGATCATAAATTTTTCCGTTTCGTAATTCAGATAATTTAAAAAGTATGCAAACACATAATCTAAAAAGAAAAAATCCGAATTATAAAAGCGCCCGCGTCGGGCGAGGCGGGAAAAGAGGGAAGACCTCTGGCCGAGGAACGAAAGGCCAGAACGCGAGAGCGGGAAGGAAGAAGAGGCCGGAGATGAGAGATGTCATCAAAAAAATTCCCAAAATGCGAGGCTACAGATTTAATACCATCAAGCAATACGGCGTTTGGCCTGTCAATTTGAAGGCGATTGAAAAAGCGTTTTCAAGCGGCGGCGCGGTAAATCCTTCTTCTCTTGCAAAGATGAAAGTCATAGAGTTATACAAAGGCAAAAACCCGAAAGTGAAAATTCTCGCGGCGGGAGAGATAACCAAGATTGTCAATGTTTCAGGATGCGCCGTATCCGGAGAGGCAAAAGCGAAAATTGAAAAAGCGGGAGGGACGGTGAAATGAAGGAGGTTATAGGCGCTAAACCTTAAACCTTAAACCTAAAAATGAACGATTTTATAAACAAGATTCAGATGATTTTCAAAGACAAAGCTATCAGAAAGCGAGTAATATTCGCTTTGGCGGCTTTGGTGGTTTTTCGTTTGTTTGCCACCATTCCCATTCCGGGAATTGACGCAGCCAAGCTCCAGCAATTTTTCAGCGGCAATCAATTTTTCGGATTGCTGAACATATTTTCAGGAGGCGGGCTTTCCAAACTTTCCATAGTGATGCTTGGCGTCGGACCTTACATCACGGCGTCAATCATTATGCAGCTTATGACAATGATGTCTCCCAAGCTCAAAGCGCTTTACCACGAAGAGGGCGAGGCGGGCAGAGCGCGCTTCGCCCAGTATTCGAGACTTCTCACGATTCCCTTGGCTCTTATTCAAGGCTTCAGCTTTATGACTCTGCTTCAAAAACAAGGAATTATCACCCAAACCAGTCCTTTATCGTTATTGACGAGTTTGGCTGTGATAGTGGCGGGCTCGGTCCTTTTAATGTGGGTGGGAGAGCTTATAACCGAGTTTGGAATCGGAAACGGAACATCGCTTATCATCTTCGCCGGCATCGTCGCCGGTCTGCCGTCAGCAATCAGCCAAAACCTCTATGTCTTCAATGCGGCTCAAATTCCTCTTTACGCGGGATTTTTAGCCGCCAGTTTGGCTGTGGTTTTCGGAGTTGTCGTTGTCACGGAAGCGGAGCGGCCGATACCCATCACTTACGCGAAGAGGGTTCGGGGAATGAAAGTCTACGGAGGAATTTCCACTTATCTGCCGCTTCGCGTCAATCAGGCCGGCGTCATACCGATTATTTTCGCCCTATCCATACTTCTGTTTCCCCAAATGATTTTCAAATTTCTTGAGACCGCGAACAATGAGCTTTTGAGATCGGTATCGCAATTCGCTTTGGGGATTCTTTCCAATGGCTGGTTTTATGCCGTCTCTTATTTTATTCTCGTGTTCATCTTCACTTACTTCTACACCGCCGTCACTTTTGACCCCGAAAATATTTCTGGCAATCTGCAGAAAAGCGGGGCTTTCATATCGGGAGTTCGCCCGGGTCAATCCACTTCGGAATACATTGCTAAGATTGTAACGAGAATAACGCTGGTCGGCGCGCTTTTCCTCGGTTTCATCGCCGTCTTGCCTTTGGTAATGCGTTATCTTACGGGAATAACTTCCTTGGCTATCGGAGGCACAGCTCTTCTCATCGTAGTTTCAGTCGTCATTGATCTAGTTAAAAAGATAGAAGCGCAGATTTCGATGAGGGAGTACTAAGGAAGGAAAGTAGGAAGTAGCTATCTAGCTTTTTAGACAAGAGAAAGATTTCATAACAACCTCTTCCTAAAATCTTCCTAAAAAGCTAATAAGCTACAAGCTAAAAAGCTAAAAAATGTTGCCACAAAATTTTATTTTCATCGGGAGATCGGGGTGCGGCAAAGGGACGCAAGCCAAATTGCTTAAAGAGCATTTGAGCAAAATCGATCCGCAAAGACAGGTATTTTATCTGCAGACGGGAGCTGAATTCCGAAAATTCATTCAGGGCGGAAATTATACCCAGAAACTCTCAAGGAAAATTCTTGACAGAGGAGGGCTGACACCCGAATTTCTGGCCGTCTATATGTGGTCTCGCGCGCTTGCGGAAAATTTCAAGGAGGACGAGCATCTTATCGTTGACGGTTCGCCGAGAAAATTTCACGAAGCCGGAGTGCTGGATTCGATTTTCGATTTTTATAAAAGGGAAAAACCTTACCTTGTTTCTATTGTTGCGAGCGAAGGGTGGGCGATAGAAAGATTGAGAGGCAGAGGAAGATTTGACGATAACAGTGATGACATAAAAGCGAGACTCAGCTGGTACGAAACCGATGTCCTGCCCGCCATAAATTTTTACAGAAACAATCCTAGATATGTTTTTCTTGAAATAAACGGCGAGCAGACGATTGAAAAAGTTCATCGGGACATTTTGGAGAAACTGTCTTTTTAAGCATTCGGAAATAAATGATCACCATAAAGACAAAAGAGGAAATAGAAATTTTGCGGGAGGGGGGACGCAGGTTGGCGAAAATAATGGAAGTGATTTCAGAGAAGGTCGCGGCGGGAGTGAATTCGATTGAGCTTAATGATTTGGCGGAAAAAATGGCGGTTGACGGCGGAGACAAACCGGCTTTTTTAAATTACAGGCCTTACGGCGCGAAGCGCCCTTACCCGGCGTCTTTGTGCGTTTCCGTCAATGACGAGATTGTGCACGGGATACCGAACGAAGGCGGAAAGATTTTAAAAGAAGGCGATATTGTGTCGCTTGATATGGGATTGATTCATAAAGGACTTATGACAGATATGGCTGTCACCGTGCCGGTGGGCAAGGTTGACGATTCGGCGCGGAAACTCATTGAAGTCTGCAAGGAATCTTTGATGAAAGGAATAGAGGCGGCTAACGGAGGCAATACTATCGGCGACATCGGTTTTGCGATCGAAAGATTCGTTCGTTCATTCGGCTACGGCATCGTGAGAGAACTTGCCGGACACGGCGTCGGACACAAAGTCCATGAAGATCCTTATGTTCCGAACTTCGGCAAGAGAGGCGCGGGCGAAAAACTCAAGCCCGGGATGATTTTGGCGATTGAGCCGATGCTCAACGAAGGAACGGAAAAAATAACTTTAGACAAAGACGGCTACACTTATCGGACAAAGGACGGCAAACGAAGCGCCCATTTTGAGCATACAATCCTGATCACAAAAGGAAAAGCGGAAATTTTGACGAAATTGTAGAATTGTTTCTAAATAGGAAATTTTGTAGCGGAGGAAAATATTTCGGAGTACAATATAAATATCGTGAGTTTTGAAGGAAAAGGCAAAAAATCAGAGCAACAATTTGAATCTCCGGAAAATAAATCCGAAAAGGGACTTTATTTGTCGGAAATTGACGAATTTTTAAAAGAGAAGGCGGATATTTTTGACAGCCTGGATAAATTTTCTAAAGACGAGTTTTATAAAAAAGAAAATTTTGAAAATTCGCGCGTAGTGGTAGACAAGCCAGATGACAGGTTTGATGAAGAAGCTTATGCTAAAGCCGGTTTTTGGAAAAAATTTGAAAATTTCACTAGGTTTGGTTTGAGCAAAGAACAATATGGTCTCATTAAATCAAAGGATAGAGGTCTTTTAGATAAAACAAAAATAAATAAAGATATTGAGGGCAAAGTTTTTAAGATTGGACAGGGTAACAATCAAGAAAGAGAATATCTTGAAAGCAGTGTTATAGACATTCGCGGATATTTTAAAAAAGATAAATCCGAACGGGATACAGTCAAGGCATTTGGCATTGATGGGGTGGATGGAAAAATAATAAAAATAGTCAGGAGTGGTAGGACAGAAAAGGGACAAATAGAAGCTGCTGGTAAAAAACGCGAAGCGGAGATCAGCCGATTGGAAGCAATAAATGGAGCGGAGTTGGTCGGGCTTAAGGAGGCTATGGAGAGAAACGTCAAGAGCAAAGAATCTCTTTTGGAGCTAAGCGAATCTATGTCGAATGAAGAGAAAGAAAGAGTGACCGCAAAACTGGACGAAGAAGAAAATCAAATGAATGAAAAAATAAAAGAAAAAGAAGAAAAACTCGCCGAAGAAACGGATAAATTCCGCGAGCCGCTTGAAGGCAGACTGAAGGAAACGATTGGAATTGAAAATGATTTGAAAGAAGCTCTGGATTTCGTTAAAAATGACGAATCTAAATTAAAAGAGCAGATTAAAAAATGCGATGAAAACATTAAAAAATCCAAAAAATTAAGCATGTTGGGCGATGTCAGTAGTGATGTTGTCAAAATATTTGAAGACAAAAAAGTGGCGTTTGACGCGCAGGCCAAAGAATATGGGGAAAAGAGAACTCTTCTCTCGTCTAAATTAGAAGTTTTGAAAAACAATAAAAAGGAAATTGAAGCGACTTTGAGCAGAGTCAACAATATCGGCAAAACCAAGCAAGAAATCGGAAAAGATAAAAAATGGGAGGATAAGGAAACAGAAAATAAGACAGAGAAAAAATCGACCGAAAATAAAAAAAGTAGAACAGAATCTTTTGATACCAAAGGAGATGAAAATGATGAACACGGTAATGAATACAAATTTAAAAAATTCGAACATTTTTTTGAAGGATTTAAAGAAAAATTTCCTGCCCAAGGTGAACAAATAACCAAATTATTTGATCCAACTTTGTCTCTGGAAAAATTTAAGGAGATAGTTGATCAAATTAACTCAAGAGAACAAGCGCCAAAAGAAGGAATATATGATGCTTTTGATTATGAAATAGGAAATAGGGGAAGAAGTTTAACTGTAAAATATTTTGAAAATGGTAGAGTAACCGTGTCAGTACATTTTGAAGATACGTCGGCAGATAGAAGCGACGATGAAGGAGAAAAGAAAAAAACATGGGAGGAAACGCGGGATGAGGTTTGGGGATTGAAAAATACGACAGGGAAAACAGAAAGCCGAAAAGACGGAAAAACTCTCAATGAACTTTTTCCAGACCATGATTATCCGGGAAGAAAAAAGGAAAAGGCAGAAGGTAAAATTGAAGAATATCAAGACGAAACTGAAGAAGAGATTGAGGATAAAGAGAATGAGGAAACAGCAGAAAAAATTTTCACCAAGGAAGAAATAGCTGAAATTATAATGAAGGAGCTGAAAGTTTTGGGAATAATGAGTATTAAGGACAGGACGATGAGAGAACAGATAACCAACAATGTCAGGATGGCGGTTGAGGCTATGATTGCGAAGTCCAAAGAACCGGTTGAGGAGAACGATATTAAAAAAGAGGTCAGGGATTGGTATAAGAAATTTACCAAAAATAATTCTAAAAAGAATAAATAATAAAGGTTAAAATCATGCCAAAAGACAAAGACACAATAAAAAAAGATTTTCAAAAGATTATCCAGGATATGGACAAAGCCGGCGCTGAAGCCGAGAAATCCTTGCGAGAAATAGACAGAAAAATCGCCGCGATCGATCTGCGATACGCCAAGATGATCATTAAGGAAGAAATAGACACTCTTAAAACGGCAAAGCAAATCTTAGAAAAAGAACTTGGGAGTTGAGCTCCCAAGTCAGGAGAAAGAATCAAGCCGTCCGGTCTTTATGACTCGGACGGCCTTTTGAGAAAGTCGATCTCATCTTGGATGGCGGAGAAAGACATATCCCTTATTTTTTCTTCATCATAATCAATCTTTATGACTAAGATTATGATCCTTAAATTTTTATTTTTTCTCTTTTTGAAAATGATCGCCCCGATTTCGGAACTTTTGATTTGAATGAATATGTTTCCAAAAACGGTGTGGACTATAAAGTCTATCCCTTTTCCGTCCTCTTCTTTTGTCGATTTGGAAACGCCTTTAAACCAGCAAGGAGCGTTTCCGTTCGCATTTTCAATTGCTCTTAGAAATCTCTCCTCCGTCCAAAATCCTCTGCTTCTTTCCGTCCTTTTCAGCAACTTAAGGATATTTTTCTTCATTCTAGGCGCGGGTATTTTATGCGCGCGCCAATGATTTTTTCGCGCCATACGGCCTCCTTATAGAATTTTTAGAAATAAGGTCAAACGGTTCTAATTTATTATTAGCATAATTTGTTTGAAAAATCCAGAAGATTTAATCGTACGGCAACTACCACCCGCAACCTAATTTAAGGTATAATTCAGTCAATGGAAAAAATTAGATTGGAAAATCAAGAGAGGAAATTTTCTTCACCCGAAGAAGAGCTAGAGTATCTTCGCGGAGAAGTCGCGAGACGCGAGAGGGAAATGGAAAAGAAGGGCGAGATCCCCGACGCGTCTCGAGTAGTTTCCGAAAAAATATCGGAATATAAAAAATCGGCTCCGGAGAAAGTCCTTGCCGAAGAATACCGGTTGAAACCCGAGGAAGCCGAAGCAATAATCCTCAATCTTTCTCCGGAAGAGCACGATAAAAAAATTGAAGAGCTTGTCGGAATCCTTCAGGAAAAAGGCGTGTTCAACGCTATATCCATTATAGAAAAAATGGGAGACGCGCATTTGAATGACGATTTCCACAGATTTCTGGTTCAGTACATCAAAGCCGGTCTGCCAGTCAGCGGGCTCAAAGAAAAAAAACCTCTTTTCAAAACTCTCAAGATGACTCTCTTTGAGATCTCTTTGCCGGAAATTTCCGATGAAGGCGAGAAACAGAAAAATCTTAAGGAAATTATTTCTTCGATGGAGCAGTTTTACGCCGGAATGATGTCCGTTTATGACGGGAAGAAAGAAACTGCCGGATATTTCGCAATCGAGCTCGCTAACGCCAATCACAGCGAAGAATTTATTTTCTACGCCGCGGTGCCGGACATCAAAAAGGAACTTTTTGAGAAGCAGATACTTTCCGTTTTTCCCAACGCGAAAATCAGCGAAAAAAAAGACGATTACAACATTTTCAACGAGTCCGGCATTTCCGTCGGCGCTTGTCTGAAGCAGGCGGAAAATCCGATTTTTCCGATAAAAACTTACGAACAATTTGATTACGATCCGCTCAATATTATTCTTAACAGTTTTTCGAAAATAAATCGCGACGGCGAAGGCGCGGCGATACAGATAATCTTTAAGCCAGTCGAGGATTATTATGTTAAAAAGTATAAGAAGGCGCTGGAAAAAATAAATAAAGGGGAAAAGGTTAAGGAAGCGATAGATTTCGACGATTCATTTTTCGGGCAGTTAAAGAGGTTCGCGAAAGATTTTTCCAAGTCGGGCAAATCCAAGAAGGACAAAGACGAAGAAAAAAAAGAACCAATCGACCAGTCCGTTTTGGAAAACATCAAAAATAAAATCTCGGCGCCCATAGTCAAGACCAACGTAAGGATCGCGGCTTCGGCGGGGACGAGAGGCGAAGCGGAGGCGATAATGTCGGACATCCAGTCGTCATTCAACCAATTTGAAAACACGCTTGGCAACAAATTCAAATTCCAGAAACTCGAGAAGATGAGGCTTATGAGAATGCTTAAGGAATTTTCTTTCAGGATGTTTTCCGAAGATTACGTATTGCCGCTCAACATAAAAGAGATTACCAGCATCCTGCATTTTCCGTCGTCCAGCGTGAAATCTTCACCCCAGTTGAAACAAGCGAAAGCTGGAAGCGCCCCTGCGCCAGTCGATATCGCCAAAGACGGAATCATTATCGGAGTCAACAAACACAGGAATATGGAAACGAAAATTCATATGACCAGAGAAGACAGACTAAGGCATTTTTACGCCATCGGCCAGACCGGAACTGGAAAGACGACCCTTCTCAAAAATATGATTACTCAAGACATAATCGCCGGCGACGGCGTTTGCATGATCGATCCGCACGGATCGGACATTCAGGATGTCTTGTCGATAATACCAAAAGAGCGGTATGAAGACGTGATATATTTCGATCCGAGCCACACCGACCGCCCGATGGCTCTCAATATGCTGGAATACGACAGGCGGTATCCGGAACAGAAAACTTTCGTGGTCAATGAGCTTTTCAGCATTTTTCAGAAACTCTACGGAGCGATACCGGAATCGATGGGTCCGATGTTCGAGCAATATTTCAGAAACGCGACGATGCTCGTGATTGACGACCCGGAATCCGGCAACACCCTTCTCGATGTCTCAAGAGTGATGTCAAACAAAGCTTTCAGGGATATGAAGCTCTCGCGGTGTCATAATCCCGTAGTCGTCCAATTCTGGAAAGAGGTGGCGGAGAAGGCGGGAGGAGAAGCGGCGCTCGCCAATATGGTGCCTTACATCACCAGCAAATTTGACGTCTTTCTCGCGAACGACATTATGAGGCCGATTATCGCCCAAGAAAAATCGTCTTTCAATTTCAGGGAGATAATGGATAACAAAAAAATACTTCTGGTCAATCTGGCGAAAGGGCGACTCGGCGACATCAACGCCAATCTCATCGGGCTAATACTTGTCGGTAAGATTCTTATGTCCGCTCTTTCTCGCGTGGATTCTTTGGACAAAGATTTGCCGCCGTTCTATCTTTACATTGACGAATTCCAAAACATTACCACTAATTCAATTTCCACCATTCTTTCCGAAGCCAGAAAATACAAGTTGAGCTTGAATATGGCGCATCAATTCATCGCCCAGCTTGAAGAGGGGATAAAGGATTCAGTTTTCGGCAATGTCGGCTCGATGGCGGTTTTCCGCGTCGGCGCTGAGGATGCCGAATTTTTGGAGAAACAATTCGCGCCGGTCTTTACCGCCAAGGATTTGATGAACATAGACAATCGCAACGCGTACATTAAAATGTTGTCGAACGGCAGGCCGGTAAGGCCGTTCAACATCGAGACTCTTGCGCCGTCCGCGGGAGACAAAGAAAATATCGCCAAACTGAAAGAACTTTCCTATCTCAAATTCGGTCGCGACAGGGCGTCGATTGAAGAAGAGGTGATGAGGAAATATGAGAAATAGGTTTTAGGTATTAGGTTATAGGTTGTAGGGAAGATTCTGCAACCTAACACCTAATACCTAAAACCTAACACCTAAAAAATGAAAAATTTTAAAAAAGAAAAAACGCTTGTGATAATAAAACCTGACGGCTTGCAGAGATCGCTCGCGGGTGAAATTATAAAAAGATACGAGAGAATCGGGCTTAAGCTCGTCGGACTCAAGATGACGGTGCCGAACGAAGAGATGATTGAGAAGCATTACACTTTAGACCCCGAATGGGTGAGAATTACGGGAGAAAAAACGATAAAAGGATATAAGGACAAAGGGATGAAACCGCCGACGGAAGATCCGCTCAAAATCACCAAAATTCTCCTTAAGCGGCTCAAGAAATATATGTCGAGCGGGCCGGTCATAGCGATGGTTTGGCAGGGGGCTCACGCCGTCGCGATTGTCAGGAAAATCACGGGAGGCACGGAGCCTCTTGCGTCTGATGTCGGAACGATTCGCGGGGATTTTGTCTTGGATTCTTACGAGATGTCCGATGTTTCCGAAAGATGCATCAGGAATCTTGTTCACGCCTCGGGCTCGGTTAAAGAGGCCGAAGACGAAATCAAACATTGGTTCAAAGAAGACGAGCTCATAAATTATCGACTCGTTCAGGAACAGATTTTGTACGATGTGAATCTGGACGGGATTTTGGAATAAAGAGCCGCTCGCATCTCTTTTTAAAAGCGCGAATATCCGGCACTTATTTTGAAATTCAAAATAAGTGCCGGATTGCTCCGCTCGCCAGTCAATCCCTCACCAGTTTTGAAAATAGAAATTTCTAAAATAAAAACTGGTGAGGGATAATTTCCCGCGCAAGGATTTTAAAAAGAGAATGCTCGCTTCAAAATTGAAGAACCGAAAAAATTCAAAAGATTGCAAAACTTTTTTTAAGTCCTACAATGGGAATGGGGTTATTTGAAAATATCATCTAAGATTAAATAATCTAATTAGGGAGCAAACTATTCAGGCATATTTAGGTATGCCGTTGTAGCACCCACCTGGCTTGCGCTAGGGTGATATTTTACAGATAGCCCCTCAGAGGATGCCCGCCGTCGCAGTTTCGCGAAGCGGGTTTTTTCTTTTTCTCTGATACAATAATGCAATCAGTACTTTGAATTACGAAATGCAAAATTTCAGGTCCTCGGGTCGCAAAATCCGTCTGTTTCCTAAATGTTTTTGCTCAACCAGACCTGAAATTTTGCATTCCATAATTCAAAGATCAGCAATGATCAAAATTTGATGAAAAAGTTAAATCTAACATTTTACGGCGGGGTGGACGGAGTCACGGGAGCGAATTTTATGCTGGAGAAAAAATCATTTGCTCTGGGCGACGGCGGAGTGAGAATTCTTGTCGACTGCGGAATGGTTCAAGGATCGAAATTCGCCGAAAATTTCAACCGTTCCGAATTCAAATATAATCCGTCTTCAGTCGATTATCTTTTGGTGACTCATTCGCACATAGATCATATCGGCAGAATTCCGAAACTTGTCCACGACGGTTTCAAGGGGGAGATTATAAGCACGCCCGAGACGAAAGATCTTTCTCGTCTTATGTTGGAGGACAGTTTGAAAATTCTTGAGGAGGAAGCGAGGCAAGATGGGCTTCTTCCGCTTTACGAAAAGAAAGATGTGGAGAAGTCTTTGTCTTTGTGGAATGTTCTGTCGTATCATGCCGCTCAAGAGCTTAAAGGCGGCTTCAATATTTATTTCAAGGACGCCGGACACATTCTTGGCTCGGCAATGATAGAAATTTCATATAACGGCAAGAAGATTGTTTTTACGGGCGACTTAGGCAATTCGCCTTCGCCTCTTTTGAGGGACACGGAGAGCGTTGCGGGCGCCGATTATATGGTGATGGAGAGCGTTTACGGCGACAGGAATCACGAATCAAAAGAAGAGAGAAAAGAAAAGCTTAAGGATTTCATCAAGAAAACTTTAGAGAAAAAAGCGACTCTGATTATTCCGGCTTTTTCTCTTGAAAGGACGCAGGCGATTCTCCATGAGATGAACGATATTTTTGAAAACGGAGGCGTCGCCAGTTTGCCTGTTTTTATCGATTCTCCTTTGGCCGCGAAAGTGACTGAAGTCTACAAAAAATACGCCGCCGCCGATTTTAACGACGCGGTCAAAGCGGAAATGGCGGAGGGCGACGATGTTTTTGATTTTCCGCGATTGAAATTTACGGCTAGAGCGGAAGAGTCGGATGTCATAAGGAGAACACCCAATCCGAAAATAATCATCGCCGGATCCGGAATGTCCCACGGCGGAAGAATCGTCCGTCATGAAAAAAACTATTTGTCAGACCCGAATGCGATATTGCTTCTCGTCGGCTATCAAGCCGTCGGAAGTCTTGGGCGGCAACTGGAAGACGGCGCGAGAAAGGTCAGTATCTTCGGCGATACGGTCAATGTCCGCGCGAAAATTGAAAAAATAAACGGCTACTCTTCCCACAAAGATTCCGACAATCTCGTCGGTTTTGTCGGGTCAGTCGCCGCCCTCGGCGAAATCAAAAAAATTTTTGTCGTTATGGGCGAGCTGAAATCGTCTCTGTTTTTAGTCCAAAGGATTCGCGACGAGCTCGGCGCGGAAGCCGTTCATCCGAAAGGGGATAGTGTTGTCGAGCTGAATTTTTAAACCGACTTGGGAGTTGAGCTCCCAAGTTGGTGATTTATCCACATTTTTGCTTGCGCCTATTTTTATCGCTGATATAATTAAGTCAATGTTAAATTCTTTTCGGTCTAATAAATCAGGCGATGTTATAAAT